>CALDOK010000205.1 GCA_937912125.1 uncultured Pseudomonadota bacterium | reverse complement strand
CGTCCTCCCACGCTCACGAATCGCCCTTGCCCGCGTGGCGTGGGCCACCGCCAGGCGCACCGCCACCTCTGCGTCCGCCGCCAGGTCGTCGCAGCCTTCGGCGCTCAGGCCGGTTGCCCTCACACGGGGGTCCAGAGCGTTGGGGTCCGTCGGCTCGGCGCCCAGGTGCTGGGTCAGGCCGGGGACAGGGGTGAGGGCGGCGGTGCGGGTCCACGGGAGGGCGTAGTGGTCGGCGAGCTCCCGCGCTGCCACCAGTCCTGCGATGCGAGGGTCGGCGAGGGCCAGCGCGGGATCGGCCCACAGGCCGACACTGATGGCGCTGTCCAGAACGCCCATGGAAGCCCAGGGCAGGCGCTGGGCCGCGCGCTCCGACCAGGCCGGGTCTCCAGGGGCCAGGATCGCCACCACGGCGCCTTCGTCCTGGGCGCGGCGCGGGTCGGAGGGTGCGTCGAGGCCGAGCCCGTCGTCGGGCTCGAGCCAGATCAGCGCCAGCTCGCCCTTGCACGGAGCCGGATGGGAGCCTTCGAACATCACCACCTTCGCAGAGAGCGCCTCCGCCACGGCGGTGGGCGCGGGGGCTCCCGGGTCGCGGGCATAGACCACGGGCGTCCACGGGCCCTCGCGATGGACGGCGCCCGGATCGGCAGCGCGTGCGGCCAAGCCTCCGGCGCTGCCCATGTAGTCCTCGGCTTCGACCTGGTTCACCGGGCCCTTCGTGGCCTGCGGGTGTGACTCCTGGTTGGGCTCGTCCGCGGGACGGCATGCCAGCACCAGCGCCAGCAGCGGGATCGTGCGTCGAAGGGGGGGCTGGTGTCGGGTCATCGTGCGCTCGGGACCCCCGGCCCCCTGCGCGGAGCCGTCCCCGCTGCGCGGAACCCCCGCCCGACGGAGGGGCCCCCGTCGTGGAGCACGGCGGGCCCGCTCGACCATCCCAGGGGAGGGATGCCGTCGAGGCTGATGCGGACACGGAGCGAGGTGACGTTCATGGTGACGATCCGACCTCTCCAGCAGGACCCCGGCGGCTGTCTCGGGTGCATGGAGCCTATCCCGCCTCGAACGGTGTGTGAGGACCTGTACGGGCAGGCCTGCCATGGGGCCGTGCCCACCTCGGGCTGGACGCGCTCGATACCCGGGTGCGCCAGGCCTTCCCGAGATTGTCCCTGCGGCCTGGCGACTTCGTTCGGTACCTGGCGAGTCGCGATCTACTTCGCACAGGCCCACCGATGCCCATATTCCTGTGGGTTCTGGGCCGACCGAATATAGGGCTCAGATGGCCACAGAGGAACCGCTGCACCGGTCCGACTCGAGGCTCTTGGAGGCCCTCAGCTGGCTGGCTGCGCCGCTGCTCGTCGTGCTGCTCGGTGCGGCCCTGCGGATCGCACAGCTGATCCTCGTGCCCGAGCTCTACCTGGACTGGGAAGACCTGGGCCGGGGGCTGGTCGCCAGGGAGCTGCTGGACGGCATGGCGCTGCACCTGCTGGACCACCAGATGGATCCCTACGCGGGTGGGTCCCTGGTCATGGGCATCCTGGCGACCCCCCTGTTCGCGCTCTTTGGCGACAGCATCGTCAGCCTGAAGCTCGCCGCGGTGCCCTTCATCGTCGTCACAGCCTTGGCGATGTACGCCCTGCTCGCGCGCACGGCGGGCAGGACCGCCGCCGTCCTGGCCAGCAGCCTGGTCTTCTTGACCCCCTACTCCATGGGGCGCTTGTCGCTGCTGGTGTGGGGGGACCACAGCCAGACGCCGGCCTTCATGGCGCTGTGCTTGGTGCTGGCCCAGGCCTGGGGGGATGACTCCAGGCGGGGTGTCTGGCGGGCCGCCACGCTGGGGCTGGTGGCGGGCTTCGGCTTGTACTTCCACTACCACCTGTTCATCCCGCTCATGGTCGTCGGCCTCCTGCTGCTCGCGACCGACCGCCGTGGCCTGGTGGGGGCACGGGGTGCGGCGCTGCTGGTCGGTGCTCTGGTCGGCTTTCTGCCCTGGCTGGTCTACAACCTCACCCACGACTTCCAGGGGCTCACCATCAGCCGCTATGGGACCGTGGTGGCCCCGTCAGCGGGGTGGTTCCTGGAATACCCCGCGCGCCTGTGGAGCCTGGTGGGCCCCGTCCCCGCGGGTGTATGGGGCACCGCACCGGTGATCGGCTCGGCGCAGGTCGCGCTCTCGACGGTCTCCTGGCTGGCCGTCGTGGGAGCCTGGGCTGGGTTGGCGTGGGCCGACCGTGGCAGGCTCGAGGAGTTCTGGCGGGCTCTGTTGCAGGGCATGCCGGGTCGTGGGGTGGAGTCCCGTCGATGGATCTCCATTCCCTTTCTGCTGTACCTGCCCGGCTTCGTGATGGTGGCCGCGGCCAGCCCCTTCGACTTCGAAAACCGGACCTGGTACTTCGCGGATCGATACCTGACGACCTTCCACCTGGCCTCCATCGCGCTGGTGGCGCTGGCCTCGGTGCGCTTGTGGCATCGCGGGGGCGTCACCCGTTGGCTCGGCCCGGTGCTGGCCGTCTGGTTCCTCGTGCTGGGTGGTGCGGCGCAGATCAGCCTGCTCAGGGGAACCGCGCCTGGGCCTCTCCCGCCGGCACACGCCGCGGACGGTCGCCTCCGGCGTGGCTACGACTACTCGCTGCTGGCGGATGAGCGCGTGTGCATCGGCTGGTATCGCGGCGACCTGGGCCCGCCCTTGGCTGCGCTGCGGGCCGCCACCGGCGAGCGCCGTCACTTCCTGGCCAAGGCGCTGGGCTGTTCCCTGGCCTGGCGGGATGGTGAGGATCTGCCGGGTATCCTGGCGCTTCTCCAGGAAGGAGCGCTGACGCAGCAGGATGACCTCGGCGCCCTGTACGAGGGGCTGGGACAGGGGATCGGCACTTGGCACTTCCAGGCGCCCGCAGGGACCCTGGCCGCGGTGCGTGACCAGCCTTGGGAGGCGTCCTTCCTGGCTGGGTTGCGGGGCTCCCTGAGCTGGTGGTTCGGCGGCAGCGGCTACGCCGCGAGCGCGGATCTGATCCTGGACGCTGTGCCCAGCAGGCACCAGGCGGCGTTCCTCGAGGCCCTCGGTCGCTGGGTCCAGGAGAGTCACAAAGGGAGGCTCCACGAGTCGCTGAGCGTCGCCGTGGACGAACTCCCCGCACCGGCCGTGGAGCTGGTTCTGCAGGGCATCTGCCACGACATCGCCTGGCGCTTGTCCGGGGTCGAGCAGAGGCAGTCCGCCCTGGATGTGGTGAGGTCCTCGCTCGCGGGTGCCAACGCTGTGGACTTCGATGCCTGCCTCAGAGCTGCCTGGGGGCTTCCCCTCCCGGCCGCGTCGAGCTGGGATGTGATCGTGGTGGGCGCAGGCCCCGCGGGGCTGGCGGCGGCGTGGGAGGCGGAGCGCGCCGGGGCCAGAGTGCTCGTCGTCGATGGCCAGGATGCGCCCGGGGGTCGGGCCCGCTGGGGGGAAGGCGAGATCTGGATGGCGGGCACGGGGACACAGCGGGCCTGGGGGCTGGAGGATGACCCTGCCAGCGCCCTGGAGGACTGGCAGGCGGTCACGGGCTCAGCGCCTGGGGACTGGGCGGTGCGCTACCTGAGCGCGGCGCCCAGCGAGATCCACGACTGGCTGATCGAGCTGGGCGTGGAGTTCGACCGGCTGGAGCGTGACCCGCGCAGCGGCGTGAAGCGGCTGCACTACCCGCGGGGGGGCAGCCCTTCACTGGTGTCGGCCTTGCTGGGCTCGCTGGCGGTACGGCCGCGCACCGGCGCCTGGGTCACGGGCCTGGTGGTCGAGGACGGCCGTGTGCAGGGTGTCACCATCCGGGGGAGTCAGCCTCTGTGGGAGCTGGCCGGAGAGCAGGAGGTCCTCCGAGCGTCGTCTGTGGTGTTGGCCACCGGGAGCATCCTGGGGGCCCGCGCGCGCATCACCGCCCACGCAGAGAAGGCCCGCTGTCCGACGCGCCCCAGCTTCCAGAAGGTCGGTCGTTTCCCGGTGCTCGCCGACGTGGCCTCCATGCTGGAGCCCATGGGGGTGAGCGTCCTCGGCCCTGACGCCGTCGGCGCCTATGCTCATCTGCTGGCCGAGCCGCCCTATGCCTTCCTCGATGTCCAGCATGGTCTGTGGGTCAACGAGCTCGGCTCGTCGTTCTTCGATCCGGAGTATTGGAAGTCCATCGACTCGGGCAGGGCGCTCATGGCGCAGCCCGGGTGTCGGGGCTGGGTGGTCTTCGACGCGACCATGGCGGGCTGGGTGCTGGCCGACCTCGGTCCCCAGGCCCGCGCGGAGGCTTTGGCTCGGGGGGGCGCCCTGGTGCGCGCTGACAGCCTCGAAGAGCTGGCCCAGGCGACGGGCATCGACGCCGACGGCCTGCGCTCGAACCCCGACATCGATCGGCAGGCTGGGCTGGTCCCCCCGCTGTATGCGGCTCGGCTGGCGCTGGCGGTGGGCAAGTCCTTCGGCGGGGTGCAGACCGATCTGACCGGCCGCGTGCTGGATGAGGCGGGTGTGCCCGTTCCAGGCCTGTTCGCGGCCGGGGAGCTGACGGGCATGGCGGGCGGCGCCATGGCGGCCCCGGATGGTTTCGACGGGAGCCTGGGGGTGGTGATGCTCTCGGGCAGGGTCGCGGGACGGGCTTCCGCCCAACGGCAGCGATGATGACGCCGAAGGCATGGGCTGGTGCCGGTCGGCGGGCCTTGGTGAGCCTGTGGCCCGACCTGCTCCTGGTGGCGGTGGTGATCGCCGTGGGCGTGTGGCGCTACCGGGCGCTGATAGCCTGCGATCACGGCTGCATGCAGGACTACAGCACCGATCTTCCCTACGAGTTCTACACCATCCACGGCTACGCCCACCAGCAGCTGCACCAGGGCGACTTTCCGCTGTGGGATCCCCACATCATGGCGGGGCACCCCGTTGGGGCCCAGTTTGGCAACAGCCTGTTCTACCCGCCGCTGCTGCTGTGGTTGCTGGTGGTGGGGCCGGGGACCTACACCCCTCGCGCGGATGAGCTGCTGCTGTTGATACACTTGATCGGGGCGGGGGCGGCGGTCTACGGGGCCGCGCGGCTGCTGCGCGTCGGGCGGCTGGGCGCGCTGGTGGCGGGCCTGCTGTACTGCGGCATGCCCCAGAGCTTCCCCATGTTGCAGTGGCCCCCCATGGTCTATGGCATTCCTTGGGTGCCCCTGGTGCTGGCCGCCTGGCTGCGCGTCGTCGAGGTGCCTGGGCCGGGCCGTGAGCTCCTCCCCCTCTGGGTGCTGTCGCTGGCCGGAGCCATGCTCGTCAGCGCCTCCCACCCGAACTTGCCTGCCTACTGCTGGCTCTCCATGGCGGTTGTGGGCGCTCTGGTGCTGCTGCGGGATGGGGTGACACGGCGCAGGGGGCTGGTGGCGTCTCTCCGGTACGCCGCCGGCCTGGGCCTGGCCGCGCTGGCGCCGGTGGCCTTGGCTGCGGTGTTCGTGCTGCCCCTGCTGCGCGACCTCCCGCAGCTGGCCCGCTACGTGCTGCCCTTCCACCCCAGCATGGGCGCCCTGAGTCCGGAGCTGGCCTGGGACTTGATCTTTCCAGGCGTGTCTCCCCTCGGCCTGGCCCTCTTCGGACCACTGGTCCTGGGGCTCGCGGTGGGCTCGAGCCTGTTCCTGCGCCCCCGGGGCGCCGTCACCTGGGCCCTGCCTCTGTTGGCGGGGTTGTGGCTGCTGTATCTCCCCGAAGGTTCTCCGGTCTTCGAGGCCATGCGGCCGCTTCCGCTGATGGGGACGCTGCGCTACTCGACCCGCGCGATGGTGGTGGTGGCGGGCCTGCTGGCGCTCATCGCCGGAGAGGCGGCCGATGCGGTCTCCACGGGGAAGACCCGGCTCCTCAGTCTGCGCCCGCAGCTGGGCTGGGTGCTGCCTGCGAGCCTCGCCGCGCTGCTGCTGTGGGCCTCTTGGGCCGCGCCCCTCTCGCCAGGGCAGCTCGACGACTGTGGCCGCCACGGACCCTGGTCACTGGGCCTGGGGCTGATCGCGCTCCCCATCCTGCTGCGGCTGTCCCGGGGGGCTCGGGGCCGTCCTGTGGCGATGGTGGCGATGGTGGCGCTGGCGGTGGGCGCGTTCCTCGAGCTCGAGCGCTGGGCTCCGGTGGACTTCGCCCATGAAGAATCGGGGCCCCTCGAGCCCCATGCCTCCCTGGTGAGCGCGGCGAGGGATCGTTTCCCTGAGGTGTTCGCGCAGCCCTCCATCCAGCGGCACGCCAACTGGGGCCACCACAACATCGTGCCGTACTGGACGGGCACGCAGGCCACCTCCGGGCTCACCTGGCCCTGGTTCCGCACGGCCCTCACGGCCTCCCCCATGAACTACTACTACCTGTGGTCCGACGCTTGGCCCGGGACCAAGGCGTCGATGTACACCAAGACCAGCCCTTCCCTCGATGCAGGGCTGTACGACCTGCTCGGGGTGAGGTGGTTCCTCTTCCCCGACCACAGGGAGTGGGTCTACCTCAGCCGGCGGCCGGACTACTACGGGCAGGTCGAGGACGAGTGGGTGCAGCTGGAGCTTGGGACCCCCACCCCTCTGCGGGCCGTGAGGGTGGAGCTCGAGTGTGAGTTCGTGGACGACGCCATCGGTCAGCTTCGCCTCGAGGTCGACGGCCAGGCCATGGGCGATCCGCAGGACGCTCAGCCTGGAGATCGGCTGGTGTGGTCGTTGACGGGGGAGCCCGTGAGCAGCCTCCGCCTGGTCGTGGCGCGGCGGGGCATGCATGCCGGGGAGCACGGCGTCAGGGACCTGGCCCTGGGCTGCACCGTCACCGAGCTGAACCCCATGGCCGCGCTGGGTAGCCGTGTGGCGACCGATGAGCTCCGGGTGGTGACCTCTTCCGGCGACGCCCAGGCCGCCGATCTGGTGGACACGGACACCGCCACGGGCTGGCGCCCGGATCTGGGCGCGCAGCTCGATGCGCTGCTGACCCGTGGGCGGGTCCGCAAGGTCCGCGATGGGCTGTACGAGAACCTGGACGTGCTGCGCTGCGGGCCGG
>CALDOK010000204.1 GCA_937912125.1 uncultured Pseudomonadota bacterium | reverse complement strand
GTCGGCGTCGGCGTCGGCGTCGGCGTCGGTGTCGGTGTCGCTGTCCGCGTCGGAGTCGGTGTCGCTGTCCGCGTCGGAGTCGGTGTCGCTGTCCGCCTCGGGGGGAACCGAGGTGTCGTCCTTGTCACCGCAGGCGGGCAGGGCGAGGGGCAGGAGCAGGAGCAGCAGTGGGAGCAGGCGAAGCGTGGTCATCGGTCCTCCAGACGGGACGGGGATCCCGGTCCCCCAGAGGATACCGCGTTGACGAGCCTGCGGAAACGACGGCGTGACCTCCCTGTAGGCTCAGGGCTGCAGCAGGATCTCCTCGAGGGGATGCCCCTGCACGTGACCGGGGATCTCCATGCCCATGGCCCGCAGGATGGTGGGCAGCTGATCCACATGCCGGATGGGCTGCGCCAGGACCGCGCCCGGCCGTATCCCGGGGCCGGCGATGACGAAGGGCGTCCACATGGACTGTACGTCGTCCGCCATGATGGCCTGCTTGTACCCGGACTTGAGCGGGGTGCCGAAGAACTCGCCGCCCTCGGTCAGCTCCTCCTCCCAGCCGTAGCCGGGGCGGTTGGCGATCACGAGGTCACCCACCCGATCCGGCGGCAGGTCCAGGAAGTCCTCCACCTGCTCCCACGGCACCGCCGCCACCACCGGCCGCGCGCCGCCCTGGTCCTCTAGTGCCTCGAGGGCGGCGATGACCTCGGCCCGGAGCGCGTCGTAGGCGGGGCCGCTGGCCCGGTGCCAGTCGCCACCCAGGCCGTCCGGGTGGATGTAGACGTTGTCCATCTTGAGGTAGACCACGCGGCTGGCGTCCCAGTCCACCACCGGGGCGCCGGTGGATGGATCCACCGTGCTGGCCAGCCAGCCCCGCTCAGCGAAGAGGTTGTTCAGCCGCACCCAGCGGTCCAGGGGCGCCGCGCCGTGGTCGGAGCTGAGCACCACCAGAGCCCCGGGGGGGGCGTGGGACATGGCCTCGCCCACGATGGCGTCCAGCTGCTTGTACATGGCCAACACCTCGGCCAAGCGCTCGTCCCGGACGGCCTGGGGCGTGGCGGCGTAGCGGGCGCTGGCCGAATCAACGTGGCCCATCCACCGGCGGCTGGTGAGCATCTGGTTGGGGGTGTAGGTGTCGTGGATGAACACGTCGGGGTGGAAGTGCGCGTAGACGCTGCCCACCGCCCCGCGGTGCCAGTCCAGGGACATGCGCGCCTCGTCCAGGAAGGTGGCTCGATCCTCGTCGAAGTGGATCAGCTGGGGCGGGTAGTTGTCCACGAAGTCGACCATGGGGCCCAGATCGTCCCGCAGCGCGGCGGCCGCGGAGGAGGGCTCGGCCACCGTGCGGTTGAGGGCGTCCACCAGCACCCGCAGCCGGAAGAAGCCGTCAGGGTCGAGCTTGATCACCTGGATCCGCAGGTTGGACTCCAAGATCAGCTCGTTCCAGCCCAGCTGCACCGGCAGCCAGTCGCTCCACTCGCCCTGGGCCAGGCTGGCCACGGGCTGCTGGCGATCCATGGAGAAGATCACCCGATCGTAGGCCTCGACCCCGTCGTCACTGGCGTCCACCACCAGGCCGTACACGGCCTGCCCGTGGCAGTTCAGCTCGAGCTCGAGGGGCTGGGCGTAGGAGGTGATGGCGTCGGTCCAGGGTTCCACGGGCTTGGGCTGGACGAAGCTGGTGAGGTCCTGGCCCAGGAAGAACAGGCGGGCGCTGCGGGCCAGCTCCTTGCGGCGCGCCTCCGAGGCGCGCTCGAAGACCAGCGAGGGGAAGTCGGCACCCCAGGCACCCCAGCGGCCCCGCACGGTCACCCCGCCCACGCTGAGCTCGGGTGGGGTGGAGCCAGGCACCGACAGGATGGTCACGCGCTTGCCGGCCTGCTCCATCAGCGACCAGACCGCGGGGACCTTGCGGGCCGTGGAGCGGAAGCCCCCCACCGACGGCGTGGCCAGGGGAGCACCCTCGACCCGCATGGGCCCATCCGCCACACCGTGGACCTCGGGCAGGGAGCCCGTGAGCAGGGTGGCGAAGTTGGTGGGGGTGTGGGACGGGAAGGTGGGGATGGACCAGCCGTAGGCGCCCTGCTCCATCAGCGCGGCGATGTGGGGAAGCTCGCCCTGCTGGGCCCAGGCGAAGACATCGAAGATCTCGGGGTCGGCGCGCATGCCGTCGGGGATGAACCAGTGCAGGGCGGTGGCGGGGCCTGCGGGCGTGGGCTGGGGTTGGGGAGGAGGCGCCGGATCGCCGCTGCAGCCCACCAGGGCGGCCAGCGCGCACCCGCAGACGGACGCCAGCGTGGTGGAGCGGGAGATGGCAGAGCGCAAGGCGCCTCCGAAGGACTCAGTCCTGAGTCGTGGTGCCGAGCTCTCGCAGGACGCGGGAGTACTCGGCGATGAGCTCCTGGGCCTCCTCGGAGCGCAGGTCGCCGCTGGCCAAGGCTCGCTCGCGCAGATCGCCGGCCGGCATGACCGTGACGGGGTCGATGCCCTTCTCGGCCGCCAGGCGCTCCACCCGCTGCTGCATGAGCGCGTCCCAGCGCTGCACCGCGTCGCTTGACTCGAGGCTCCAGTGGTCGGCGCCTTCGCCCTCGTCCAGGGCCTGCCCCACACGCTGCGTGGCCTCGGCGGACTCGAGGGTCCAGCCCTCAGCCCCCTGGGGCGGCTCGGTGGGCTCGGTGGGCTCGCCTTCGTCCGCCCGCTCCTTGTCCTGGGAGGCGGCACGACCGCCGCCCCCACCGCCACCTCGGCGGGTGCGAGACTTTCGCTCGTCGAGCAGCTGCCCCAGGGTGTCGACGTCGATCTGCTGGCGGGCAAGGTACCAGGTGGACAGCGCCTGGCCCGCGAGGATCACCGCGCAGATGACCGCGATGCCCTGCCACCTGGACCAGAGCGGGCCGCTGGACTGGGCTGTCATGCTGGGTTCCTCCGGGCTTCCAGAGCGCCTAACCCAGGCGTATGGACGCAGCATCGGGCGGTGGGGGGGTATCTCCGAGGCCCGTCGCTGGTAGGATCGCCAGCGCATGGTCCGACATTCCCCATCATCCACCCCCCAAGCCAGCCCCTCCAGCCCCATGCGGGGCCGAGTGAGGACGGATCTGCTGCTCCCCATCCTGTCGGTGGCCGCTTGCGCCGTCATCCTGATGGTGGGGCTGCTCGGCGACCTGGACGGGCCCCCGGAGCAGGACGCAAAGACGACACCCCACATCCCCCCGACCCTGAGCAAGGCGGAGAAGCCCAAGCACCAGGTGGACATGGACGCCCTCGAGCAGGCGCTGGCCCACTCCGGAGGCGACCCCCGTCAGCTGCTGAAGCTCTTCGAGAAGTCCAGCTCCACCCTGCTGGAGACCCGCTGGCTGGAGCTGGGACCCGACGACGTGGTCGCGGACATCGGCGCCGGCACCGGGGCACTCCCTCTGCGCTTGCTCGCCAAGGACGCCCCTTTCCATTCCTACCTCGCGGTCGATATCGACGCGCCCAGCCTGGATCTGCTCGCCGCCATGCTGGACTCGCTGACCCTGCCTAGGACCGAGACGGTCATCCCGGTCCTGGCCACTCCGACCGACTGCGGCCTGGCGCCGACCTCAGTGGATGTCTTCCTGGTGGTGGACGTCACCCCCCTGGGCTGTGAGCCCGACGACAACACCCTGCCCTTCCTCCAGTCCCTGCGACGGGCGGCCAGACCCGAGGCCCGCCTGCACCACTTCCTGGCGCGCTTCCCCGAGGGCTCGGAGTTCCCCAGGCGCGACTGCGCCGCCGAGGACATCCAGGCCCTGTACCAGCGCGCGGGGTTCTCGGTCACCCGCTTCACCCGCAGACCGATGGAGCAGCAGGCGGGCCTGACCATCGAGCACACGGTGCTCGGCCTGGCCGAGGACTGATCAGGGGCTGGAGGGCGGGCCCCCGAGCTCGGCCAGCAGCTGCCGCGCTTCGTCGTCGTAGGGATAGTTCTGCACGGACTTCTCCAGCAAGGCTCGCGCCTCGTCGAGGCGGCCTTCGTCCATGAAGATCCGGGCCAGACCGTTGTACTTCTTGTACTCGATGTCGGGGTTGATGCGGATGGCCTGCTCGAAGGCCGCCCGCGCCTGCTCCGTGTGTCCCTGGCGCAGGTAGACCAGCCCCAGACCCTCGTGTGGGCAGGTGTAGCGGACAGGGTCCACCACCAGCGCGGCCTCGAAGGAGGCCCGGGCCTGCTCGTCCTGGCCGCGGTTGTAGTGGATCAAGCCCAGCTCGGCCATGGCGTAGGGGTTGCCCGGCTCGAGGGCCAGCGCCCGGCGGAAGCTCGCCTCGGCGGCGTCAAGCTGGCGCAAGCCGCTCAGGGCGTTGCCCCGGCCCAGCAGGGCCAGGATGTGATCGGGGTTGTGGGCCAGCACCTGGTCGAACCAGCCCACCGCGTCGGCATGCCGAGCCTGGTTGGCGCAGGCCCAGCCCATGCCCAGCAAGGCCATCTCCCGGATCAACTGCCCGTAGGCGCTGGGGGGGAGCGTCGCACCCATGCCGGCGACCACCGGCTCGAGCAGCTCGAGGGCCAGCCCGTGCTCCCGTCGGGCCAGGGCCAGGTGGGCCAGGGCCACGGCGGCGCCAGGATCATCGGGGGAATGCTCCAGCACCTCGGCCACGCCGGCGAAGGCCTCGTCGAAGCTCTGCTGGGCCACCAGGGCCAGGGCCCGGACCACCCGCAGCTGGTCGCTGGGCTGCTGAGCCATGGCTTCGGCCACGAGCAAGCGAGCCTGCAGGTAGTCCCCGCCCCGCAGGGCCTGGGCGGCCGCCTCGAGCTGAGGGCTGGGGGCGGGCGCATGGGCTGCGATGGGCGCAGGAGTGAGCAGCGCAGGAGGGGGGACAGAGGGCTGGGTGGAACAGGCAAGCAGGGCGCAGAGCAGCGCCAGACCGCCGGCCATGGGGCGGCTCACGCCCTCACCGCTGGCGCAGGGCCTGGGCCCTGCCTTCGTACAGCTCGGCACAGGCGGCATCTCCCGCCTCCCGGCAAGCCCGCGCGGCCAGCAGCTGGGAGTCGATGCTGTGGGGCTCGAGCTCGGCCACCCGCTTCATGGCAGCCACGCTCTCTTCGACCCGTCCGCTCTGGTGGTACAGGCTGCCCAGGGCCTGGTAGGGGCAGCCGTAGTAGCTGGTCTTGTCCCCCAGCTGTTCGAGGCCGGCGACGGACTCCTCGAGGATACGCTCGGCCTCGTCCATGCGGCCCTGGTCCATATACATGCGGCCCAGCAGGTTCTTGGCGTTGACCACGCCCGGGCCGTCGCCCGCGGCCTCGCAGGCGGCCATGGCCGCCAGCAGGTGGACCTCGGCGGGCTGGTAGCGCTCCAGGCGGTGCAGGGCCTCGCCCAGGCGCAGCTCGACCATGGAGTCGCCAGGGTGGACCTCGAGGGCGCGCTCGAAGAGCTCCACAGCCTGCCCGTCGTCGGTCGGGGTGTGCGCCACCATGTGTACGTCCGCCAGGCCGGCCAGCGCCCGGAAGTTGGTGGGCTCGACCTCGAGCACGGCGCGGTACTGATCGGCGGCGCGGGCGCGCAGCGCGGTGGCCTGAGCGTCGGCGGGCATGGTGAAGGCCAGCTCCGCCATGGAGACGTTGGCCAGCGCCAGGCGCAGCGGGTCCTTGACCAGGGGCGGGTTGCCTGGAGGC
>CALDOK010000203.1 GCA_937912125.1 uncultured Pseudomonadota bacterium | reverse complement strand
GCTCTCTGTGGGGATCTGCATGCCTCGACTCACCGCGTTCACCGCCGTCTTGATCACGCAGCTGATGGCGTCACCCGCGCTCATCCAGCCCGCCCACGCTGGCGTCTTCAGCCTCAAGTGCCAACCACCCGCACAGTCGCTGCCGACGGAGGTGGAGCGGCAGGTCGACAGCGAGGTCGACCTGACCGTCGCGACGGTGGAGCAGGGCAGCGTGTCCGTATCGGGCTCTTCGCATCGCTTCAACGAAGTCGTCCTATTGTCGCAGCAGGACCTGGCTCGGGATTGGTACCTGTACCGCCTCTGCACGGAGGTCCGGGCGAATCGGTTCTCGCTCGAACGCTACGAAGAGATCGTGGCCAGCTTCGCGACGACCTATGGCGGAGAGGTTCAGCAGGAACAGCCGCAGCCTGATGAAGGCACCCCGATCGAGCAGAGGACTGTGGAGGCAGCGCCGCCGCTGGCTACCCAGGCTGATGTCGGCGCGGTCACGGCGGCGCCGGAACCAGAGGCCGGTGTGGCCGGAATCAACTGGGTGTCCATTCCCAGCGGCAGCTTCGAGATGGGGGTTGCGGATGGAGAATCTGACGAGAGGCCGGTCCACACGGTGACGGTCTCCACGTTCGAGATATCGAAGACAGAGGTGACCACGGCTCAGTACCGGGCTTGCGTGGAAGCAGGTCGGTGCTCGACCCATGGGCTCGACAAGCACCAGTCCTGCAACTGGGGGCGGCCAGAACGGGATGAGCATCCCGTCAACTGCGTGAGCTGGGAGCAGGCTCGGGCCTTCGCCAGCTGGGTCGGTGGACGCCTGCCGTCTGAGGCGGAGTGGGAGTACGCGGCCCGGAGTGCAGGAGAAGACTGGACCCACCCCTGGGGTGACGCAGCCGCTTCCTGCCACTACGCCGTGATGGAGGACAACAGCGGAGACGGCTGTGGTCGTAGCGGAACCTGGCCGGTGTGTTCCAGGCCCGCGGGCCACACTCAACAGGGGCTGTGCGACATGAGCGGCAACGTCTGGGAGTGGGTTGAGGACACCTACCGCAACAGCTACGACGGGGCGCCAACAGATGGTTCTGCGTGGGTCTTCCAGAGTGGCTCCTTCTTTGTCTACCGAGGGGGCACCTGGCGGGAAGAAGCCGGCTCATTGCGCGTGACCGAGAGGCGAGGGGAGCCACTCGACCGGCAGATCAGCGCAAGAGGTTTCCGCGTCGCCAGGTAGCGCGACCTCTCACCTCAGCGCTCTCGCGTTCGTCCATTCATCTCCCTCGCCTTCCCCCGCTCCCGTTCCACCACCGCCCCCCGCTGCTCCTGGGCCCTCCCCATCGCCTCCCTCAGCTCATCGATCCCCAGCGGCGCGTACACCCGCTCGGTCACGCGGATGTCGGAGTGCCGCA
Source organism: uncultured Pseudomonadota bacterium (assembly GCA_937912125.1). GTDB lineage: Bacteria > Myxococcota_A > UBA796 > UBA796 > JAFGLY01 > CALDOK01. Next base: position 1,279 of record CALDOK010000203.1, on the reverse strand, counting down.
GCAGCTTGGATGCCACGAGCAGCCCGGACTGCCTGGTGACCCGCAGCCCGAAGGTCCGCCGCACGTCGTGGATCTTCACGTCCATCAGTCCGGTGGCCTCGCGGATCGCCTGCCAGGGCCGCTTGAGATCGACGCGGTGCTCACCGGTCTTGCGGCCTGGCACCACCCAGGGACCGTGTCGCTCCGCCCCCTCGAGCAGCGCCACTGTGTGCTCGTCCAGCGGCATCACCTGGGGCAGGTCCGCCTTGGGTGATGGGATGCGCCAGAGCCCAGCTTCGAGATCCATGTGCTCCCAGCGCGCCCTGAGCACCTCCGTCTTGCGCGCCCCGGTGTGGATCAACAGCAGGAAGGCCAGCCGCACGAACGGGTCGCCCAGCGCCTCGATGGCGTCCATCACACTGGTCAGCTCCTCGTCGCTCAGCACGCGGTCCCGTGGCAGGGCCTCGCGGAACTGCTGGATACGCATGGCCGGGTTGTACTCGATGAGCCCCTGGCGGCATGCCTCCTCGAAGCAGGCGCGCACCGACGCCAGCCAGCGGTTGGCGGTGGTGTGCCCGCGGCCGCTGACCTCGAGCATCAGGCTCTGCACGTCGCGGGGGGTGATGGAGGCCAGGGTCTGGCGCTTCCACCTTTTGTTGGCGATGGCCAGATACTGCACGTCGTGGCGGGGCTGCTTCTTTCGCTTCTTCACCGCCTCGAGGTACTCATCCTGGAACTCCCCGAAGCGTATGGCCTGCTGCCGGGCGCGTCGCTGGTCCAGGGGATCCTCGCCATGGGCCGCCGAGGAGAGCTTGTCCAGCGCCATGGCCCGGGCCTGCTCGACGGTGAGGGGGCCGTAGGCGCCCAGGGTCATGCGTTTGCGATCACGCTTGGGGCCGTACTCCACGAAGAAGCTGCGCCGCCCGCTGGGGTAGACCACAAGCCCGAAGCCTGTGAGGTTCAGATCGTAGACCAGCAGCTTTTTGCCGCCATCGGGCTTCAGGCTGTCCACCAACCGCTTGTTGATGCGCTCCTTCATGGGGGCTCCACAGGGTAGGGAAGGTGACCGTCAGCAGGCCGAATCAGCAGCCCTTCAGGTCGGTCTCAGGTCGTACCACGGAGCCAGGTCGTACCAAGGTCGTACCGTGGGGTCAACTCAGGTCGTACCATGTCAACACTCCGACTACCATAGAAGTAGGGAAATCGGCAACACATCAACACTCAGAATCAGCAGGTCAACACATCCGGCGCTGATTCGTAATCAGCAGGCCGAGGGTTCAAATCCCTTCCTCGGCTCCAT
>CALDOK010000202.1 GCA_937912125.1 uncultured Pseudomonadota bacterium | reverse complement strand
GACACGGCAGACACGGCAGACACGGCAGACACGGCCGAACGCTACATGAAGCCCTGAGTGAAGCCCACCGCGACCACGGTGGTGTGGGAGGCCGGGTCCGGCAGCGCGGGGAGCTCGGTGACCAGCCCCTGCTGTACGTGGTGGATCCCGTCGGCCCCCAGGCGCACGGCGTGACTGATCTCGAAGCTCACGCCATGCCCATCGCCCAGATCGTAGACCGCCCCCAAGCCGAGCCCCGGCGACACCTGCCACCCCCCGGTGCGATCCGGATAGGCCAGCTGGTCGAGGTCCGTGACCGTGTAGGCGTCGTAGCGGCGCAGGCCAAGGAAGAGCTGGACCGAGGGCCGCACGGGGCCGAAGGCGATGGGGGCCAGCTCGACCCGCGGCTCGATGAGGCCCCGCAGGGCCGCGGCCGGCTTGTACTCCTGGAGCTCGGCCACGCTCTGCTCGCCCTGGGCCCAGCGCTCGTAGCCGGTGCTGAGGTACTTGCGACCCGTGACCACGCCCAGCCGCGCCCCTGCCAGGAGCCACGGGGTGGGTGAGACCATGATGCCGGCGCCCAGAGTGCCGCCCACGCCGCTGGTGAAGCTGTCGTGCTCGTAGCGACCCAGGGGGCTGTCGTCGGCGCCCATGACGCTCAGGCGCACGTCGTAGCTGCGCGCGACGTCACCGATGGCCAGGCCCAGGACAGCCTGGGCGCGCAGCAGCTGGTGGTCGCCGCTGGACTCGCGCGGTTCTCGGGGTTCACGGGGCTGGCGGGGGCTGACCTTGTTCTCGGCACGCTCTCGGGGCTGGCGCGCGGCCCGTGGTTCCTTGGCGCCGCGTGTGTCATCGCTGCCATCGTCGACGTCGTAGTAGGACCGGTAGAGCTCTTCCTTGGGCTCGGGCTCGGGCTCGGGTGCAGGCTCCGGATCTCCGCCTCGACCGCGGCCGCGCGTTCCGCGACGCTCCTGGGAGCGGCGATCATCGGAGGCTTGCGCGCTCGGCTCCGGCACGGAGGGGGCGCTGGACTCGGCCAGGCGCTCCACCAGCACATCGGTGGCGCGAGCCAGGGCCACCGCGAAGTCGGCCTCCTGCCCGGGGATGATGGTGCGCTCCACGGTCTTGAGAGGCTGGTAGCCGTCGCGCTCGTAGAAGTCGACGCGGACCTCGATGCTCTCGGTGTCCATGCCCGCGTTGTACAGGCCGACGGTGCCCACCACGGCCAGCCGGCCGCTGGGGAAGTAGGACCACAGGCCCGAGGGACAGGTGATGGAGTCGCCGCAGCCTTCGGCCTCCGAGCCCGCGACCCGCCGCAGCTCGTCGCCGTCGACGAAGTCGACCTGCCGCCCACGCAGCTCGTCCACCACGAGGGAGTAGAACATGTAGGCGAGGGTGAAGTCCTCAGCGATGACCGGGGTGAACTCCGGCACGAGCACGTCTTGTGCCTGGGCCGGTGCGGCCAACAGCGCCGGGATCAAGATGAGCGGGTGCATGGAGGGCTCCAGTGCTCGGACCGAGTGGCATCGTATCAGCCTGGCCGAGCATGCGGTGCTCTCCAGGCGCGACAGGCCGCGACAAGCGTGATTCCATCGAATAGAACCGGAAGGGGAACGTCGCAACGCAGCGCGCCGGAGCTCCGCGCGCGCACGCTGTTCCCCGACCCCTGGGGCCGCTCCCCAACCCGCCGAGGCCGCCGTCCATGTCCCTACTCATTCTCGCAGTCGCCACCGCCGTCCAGGCCGCGCCGCCCGCCTTCGTCCCCGACGCCCGCCTCGGGCTCGCGCTCTACTGCGCCCCCACCTGCTCCGACGAAGGCATCCAGGCCCTCGAGGACGCCCTGGCGCCCATCCCCTCCCGGCGCCGCTTGCCCCGCGCCGCGGCGCAGCCCGTGCGCACTATGGGCCTGGTCATGGTCGAGGACTTCGGCCTCCCCCACCTCGAGACCCTCGGCGCCCTGGCCGATGGCGTCGGCCCCGATGCCGTCGCTTCCCTCGAGTCCAGCCAGGAGGTGCTGGTGGTCAGCTTCGCGGCCCCCCGCGAGCGCATCACCGAGCTGAACGCGGTGGCCTACCCCGCCTTCCTCGCCGCCATCCAGGCCGGGGGCGCCGTGGTCGAAGACCTCACCACGGGCCGGATCTTCGACGCGGACGCCTTCGCGGACCAGGCGGCGCTGCTCACCGCAGCCTCCCTGGACACCAGCGCCTTCTTCGTGCTGCAAGCCACCGGCGACCAGGACGAGGACAGCACGGATCTGGAGACCGTGGGCCTGCGCGCCCTGGGGCTCCACGACATCCGCGCCGAGTCCCTGGCCGAGGACCAGCTCGACGACTGGGCCGCCCTGATCAATGCCCTGGCCCAGCTCTCCTGGGAGCAGGGCAGCCTGCAGTCCCGCATGTTCGTGACCGAGAGCGCCATCCAGCTCGAGGACGCGCGGCTTCGGGCCGTGGGCATCGAGGGCACCGTCTACGCCAGGAGCGCCAGCTCAACCTGGTCCACCAGCGCAGACCCCCTGGTGGTCATCGGCTTCGACGGACGCTTCGACGCCCCCCCCGCCTTCCCACTGGACAGCTACCCGACCGCGCAGCTGGAAGGCGGCGAGGCCGAGCCCGAGCCAGTTCCGGTGGCGGAGCCAGCGCCGATCCCGGAGCCTGTGGCAGAGCCGGTTCCTCCGACTGTCCCGGAGCCGGTCCCCCCGCTCGTCCCGGAGCCGACCCCTGCGGCGATCCCCCAGGCCCAGCCGGAGCCCCCGCCTGCGCCGGTTCCCGTCGCGCAGCCCGCCCCCGCTCCCTCCCACGCCCCGCTTCCGCCGACCCTCATCGAGACCCAGACCCGCTCCTTGGCGAGGCTCGACAGCGAGGTGCGTCAGGCTTGGGATGCAGGCCTGCCATCCGGCGACAGGCTGTACGTCAAGGCCCCGTTCGACGGCGACCAGGGCGCCCTCGAGTATCTCTGGGTCCAGGTGGTCAGCTGGAGTGGCGGGGCCATCGCTGGCGTGCTGCGGTCAGAGCCATCCTGGGTGCCGAAGCTCGCCGCCGGAGACGTGGTCGAGGTGGATCAGGCCGTGGTGTTCGACTATCTGTGGCGCCACGCCGACGGCAGCAGCGAGGGCAACCTGACCGAAGCCTTCCTGGACTGACCCCCTAGCGGCACTGCCCCTTGTCGTTGCAGCGCCTGGTCCTTACCCTCCCCAGGCCACCGCGAGAGCCACCGTGTCCCAGCTCCCTCCCCCGCCAGGCATCCGACTGCAGGTCGGTGCACGACCGCGCGACGCCGCCGAGTTCCCCCCCCAGGACGACGCCCTGGGGCAGAACCTGGCCGGCATGGTGCTCCGTGGCGTGGCGCGGGGCGTGCCGCCGCCTACCATCATCGTGCTGCGGCAGGAGCAGGTGGAGGTCATCGATCTCCGCCCGATCCTCGAGGCCGGCCTGAGCGTTCACCGCTTCATCGCGGCGGCCGCGGGCCAGCCGGACGTCCAGGCTGTGGCCCTGCTCGCGGTGCTCGAGCTCGAAGAGCTCGGACGCCCCCTTGGCCGGGGCGGCAGCGTCTTCGTCGAGTGGCCGGACAACCGCTGGTGGCACGGCTACCACCTGCTGGGTCGCTCCGGACGCCCGGTGGACGACATGCCCCTGGTGGTGCGCCGAGCCCTGGACGGACAGCCACGCCCACGGGGCTTTGGCGGCTGGTTCTCCCGGTCGCGCTTTCAGCGGCTGCGCCTGCGCCTCGAGCGGGTGGAGGCGCCAGGCACCGGTGACGAGCCAGCGGAGCTGGTGCACTGAGCCTCAGCTCAGGCGCGCCCCCAGGCTGCGATACCAACCGGACACCCGCGGGGACCAGGCGCCGTCTGGCCCCCTCATGGATGCCCGCTCCACGACGAGGCTCGCCTGCCCCACCCTGCCCTCGAGCAGCACCAGGGATCCATCGATGTCGCAGCGACGGCTCAGGGTGAGCCCGGCGGCCACCAGGTGGGTGAGGCACTCGTCGGCCCGGTCGGCTCGCAGCACCAGGCAGAGCCTACGTGCCACGCGGGCGCCCGCGGCCACCAGCTCCGCGAGGCCGCCGTTCAGCTCCGTGCGCGCCGCGGCCTTCCAGGGGTCCGGGCTACAGCTACCCTGGCCCGCGGTCAGGTAGGGCGGATTGAGCAGCGCGAGGTCCACGGCAGAGACCTCGAGCGATCGCATGTCAGCCAGCTCGAAGCGCACGTCCAGGCCGCTGTCGGCCGCGGATCGGCTCGCCAGTCGAATCCACTCGGGGCGCACGTCGTAGCCCCGGGCCGGGATGCCATTGTGGGCCATCAGCAGCGCCATGATGCCGCTTCCGGTTCCGAGATCCACGACCTCCCGCGGCCTGCCCCCCTCGAGGGCCCAGGCGCAGAGCAGGAAGGGGTCCATGGCGTACCTGAAGCCGCGGCGCGGCTGATGGACCACCAACCCAGGCGCCGGCTCGTCGCGGCTCAGTTCCCTCACGGCAGCAGCTCCCCGAGCACGCGGGCCAAGGCCTCACGAGGGATGGCGCCCTCGCGCAGGATCTCCCCCGTGTCCGCCCTGACGACGGTGGACGGCGGGGAGAACGGGAGGAGCCCCACGTCGATGATGGCGTCGACAGGCAAGCGAGCCAGCCCAGGGTTCACCAAGGGGGGAGCGCCGCTGGCGTTGGCCGAGGTGGAGGTGATGGGACCCACCACCTGGACCAGAGCCCGGGCCACCGGGTGCAGCGGGGGTCGCACGGCGACGGTGCCGTCCGGCCCCAGGACCTCGTCGGGGAGGCCAGGCCAGGCCGGCACCACCAGGGTGAGAGGACCAGGCCAGAAGGCGCTCGCCAGACGCCGAGCCAAGCCGCCGGGCAGGGGCGGCTCCAGCGCCAGGACGATGAGCCCCCCGGGAGGCCGACCCTTGATGGCGGCGATGCGCAGGGCGGAGGCTCGGTCGCTGGCGCGCCCACCCAGCCCGTACACGGTCTCCGTGGGGTAGATCACCACCGCCCCCGGTCGCCCCAGGGCGGCCAGGGCAAGGGCGAAGCCGGGAACGTCGAGCATGCTCAGTCCGCCTCGCCCCCCTGCCGCAGGACCAGGCGCCGGGCATGGTGGTCGAGGTCATCCAGGGCATAGGCGTCGCGGGCGGCGTCCTCGGCCTTGGATGCCTGGCCGGAGCGGTACAGGGCCTCGGCGAGGAAGCGATGGGCCGAGGGGACGTCGGCGACGAGCTTGGCGATGCGCTCGAGCTCGGTCACGCCGCCGTCCTCGCGGCCGATGCGCGCATGGGCCAGCCCGAGCATGGCCGAGTACAGGCCCTCGTTGCCAGGGGTGGCCATCATGCGCTGCAGGACGCCCTCGGCCTCGAGGTACTCGCCCTGCCGCATCTTGATCCGCGCCAGATAGGCGCGGGCGACGTCGTTGGTGTCGTCCTCGGAGATGGCCTTGCGCAGCGCCACCTCGGCCATCTGGTACTCCCCAGCGTGGTAGGCCAGGATGCCCTCCATCTCCTGCGCGGACTCCGAGAAGCGGATGTCGTTGGCGATGGCCTCGCGCAGGGCCACGGCGAGGGGGCGCACGTCGGTGAGGGGCAGCGGGCAGAGTGAGTTGGGGGGATGGGTGTTGTCCTGCTCGAAGTCGGTCTTGCCGATGCTGCGGATCATGTCCAGGGACTTGGAGAGGTTGCCCAGGCGCAGGTAGACCTCGGCCATGCCCAGGCGCGCCTCTTCGCAGCCCGGGTACTCCTCGAGGGCGTGCTCGTAGGCGGTCATGGCGGCCTTGTCGCGCCGCTGGTCCCTGTAGACGTGGGCCAGCTTCACCCAGAAGTTTGCCGCTTCTACCGGCCGCAGGGTGTCGCTAGGGGCATCCTTGAGGACCTTCTCGGCCCCCGACAGATCACCGCCGGCCGCCATCGCCGTTCCCAGCGCGTAGGCGGGCGGGGCCCAGTGGGGCTTGAGCTCCATGGCCAGCTTCGCGTAGGTGGTCGCCCCCTCGAGCTCACCGAGCTCGATCTGGACATAGGCCCCGATGAGGAAGATGCGCGCAGCCAGCTCGTGCTTGGAGGTGTTCTCGTCCTCCAGCAGGGGCAGGAGCATGGCCTGGGCCTGGCTGGCCCGACGCTCGGTCAGCAGCAGCTCGGCGGCGAGCAGGCGGCTGCTGAGGTCGGAGGGGTCGAGCCGCACGGCCTTGGTGGCATGCTGGAGGGCCTCGCCGTAGCGCCCGGTGAGCCAGGCCAGGCGCGCGTTGAGCGCCCAACCCTCGGCCACCTGCGGATACTCGCCCACGAAGTCCGTGACCATGCCCTGCGCCTTGTGGTAGCTACCAGACTCGACCGCAGCCCCGCACAGGGCCAGGCGGAAGCGGGGCACATGGGGAGCCTGCTCGTGCACATCCGTGAGCACCGCCTCGGCCTGGACCCACTGCTGGAGGCCCAGCAGGGCGATGCCCTTGTAGTACTGGCAGTGCAGGTTGCCGGCGTCCATGTCGATGCAGTCTTCGGCGATGCGCCGAGCGTTGTCGTAGGACCCGGCCCCCATGGCGATGACGGAGCGCGCCCTGAGGACCGCGGGCACATTCAGCCCCAGCGCGTCGGCGCGGGCGAGGATGATGACAGCCTGGTCGGCGCGGCTGGCCTGGTAGCGGCCCGCGAGCCCGTAGATCTCCGCCAGCGCGGCCAGGGCGGTGACGTCGCGAGGCGCAGCGACGGCGGCCTGCTCGAGCTCGGCGATGGCGGCCTCGGGTGCGTCGGTGATCTCCTTCATGATGAGGTCGCGGCCGCGGAGCAGGTGGAGCCGGGCGGGCTCTTCGGACTGGGGCACGCTCTGGGCGAGGGAGAGCAGGAACTCATCCCCGGGCAGGTCCCTGGAGACCGAGCGCTGGAGCTGCTCGTCCACGTTGGTGGTCGCGACCTCGACGGTGTCGAGGAACGAGCCCGCATACTTGTGCCAGCGCGAGGTGACGGCGTCGATCCATGCCTCGGGGATCACGGTGGCCCGGTGCTCGATGGCCAGGTAGCTGGCCCCGACGATGGCGACGATGGCCACCAGGGTGGCTGCGGTCTTGACGCGTCGACCCCAGTCCCGGGCGACGTTGTCGCGGCGACGGGTCTGGATGCTCTTCTGGCGCTTGTCGAAGAGCTCGTGGCCTGGAGTGAACCAGGCCCGGAAGTCGGCGTGGACGTTGAAGGGCTTCCAGGAACCGTCGACCCGCGCGACCTCGTCGGTGGGCCCGACCAGGTTGCGCAGGATCCAGCCTTCGACCACCTCGAGCTCGTGGGGCCCCTGCGGTCGCTGCCCCTTGTTGCGCACCATCCAGCGCGTCTCGGCCCCCGCGGCCCCGGTCGCCCCCGCGCGACACTTGGGGCAAGTGGGGGCGACCTCGTCGGGTTGTGCGGTCATCTCGGCACCGCAACCGAAGCAGAACGTGCGCTGCATGGGTCCTCCTGGCTGTCGAGCCCGGGGGGGGCGGGCAGCCTGGGTCTATTCTACCAAAACTCTGAAATTCACGACGTGCAGCAATTGAGCGCCGACAACGTAGCCGCTGATCATGACCACCTGGCCGGTGTGGGAACCGAAGCGCGCGGCGCTGAACTCATCGAGCACCAGCGGCATCCCCGAGTGGCGGTCATCGATCACGACGTTGCTTCCGTGCTGGCGCAGGGTTCCGACATACGGCGCGGAGCCGTCACCAGCCTCGATGACGGTCCAGTCCTGCACCACCAACGAGCCGAACATCGCCGCACCCGAGACCTGGATCGTGCACCCGGACAGCGCGCGCAAGATCTCGATCTCGTCCGGCGATCGCAGCGCGAAGCTGCGACCCTCGGGCGTGCGCAGACGCACTGTGCCCGGTCCAGCTGTGCCCGGTACAGCCCGCGCCGCGGCCTCCAGCTCCACCAGGCCCTTGTGGCTCGCGGTGCAGCCTGCGGACATGAGCAGCGCCGCGAACGCCAGCGGCGCCCAGGCGTTCGAGAGGGGTCCGGGCCCCGGTGGTTGAAGGGTCATCATGGATGGAGCTTATCCTCTCGCGGGTTCCGAAGGTCTGAAACCCATCTGCTCGAAAGGAGCATCCTGGCACCAGGACCGCCGTCAAGTGGTCGTGAAATGCCGGTTCGATATCTCTTGTCACGCAGTTCTAGCCTTGACGATCGAGGCCCCTCGACGGTATCGTCCCGAGCCGAGCGCGGTTCGTCCGGTGTTGGGGTCCCGCGCAGCGAACGATTCCGTCCACGGCGACGGTGGTGAGGCACGTCGGGATGCAGAATCTTCCCACGAACTTCGGCTCGCTCACCCTGGTGCGCAAGCTGGGTGTGAGCAGCACGGCTGAAACCTACGAGGGCTTCCAGGCGGAGGGCGAACGTGGCCGTGTGCTCGTTCGACGCGTCTTGCCCTCACTCCTGGCCGACCCCGCGTCTCGCCAGGCGGTCGAGACCAGGATCCGCGACCTGATGGGGGTGCGACACCCCTTCCTGGTCCCGGTCATCGACCTGCTCACCCCTCCGGGCGAGTGCTTGATGGTGGAGCAGTGGGTCGAGGCCCTGCCCTTCTCCACGGTCATCGAGTGGTGCAGGGAGCAAGGCGTGGGGGTACCCCACAACGTCTTCCTCAACCTCTCCACCCAGATCTGCAACGGGCTCGAGGCGCTCCACGGACGCCCGGGCAAGGTCAGCGGCAGCCCCAATGTGCTGCACATGGCCCTGCGGCCCTCCACCCTCTTCGTCAACCTCGACGGGCGCATCCTGCTGGGCGGCTACGGGCTCACCCGCTCACCGGCCCTCCCCGCCAGCGACGCCGACGCCGCCGTGCGCCCGGCCTGGGTCTCCCACCTGGCCCCCGAACAGACCGAGCCCGATCAGAAGCTCATCCCCGCCAGCGACATCTTCGGCCTGGCCACCATCCTCTTCGAGCTGCTCTCGCTGCAGTCGCTCTTCGAGGCCGAGACGGCCCTGCAGACCCTTCATCGTCTCAGGCGCGCCGAGATCACCACCCAGCTGCTGGGGGTCAAGGACGTGATGCCCGGCCTCGACAAGGTGCTGTACCGCGCCCTGTCCTCGAGCCCACGGCACCGCTACCAGCGCGCCTTCGTGCTGCGCGAGGATCTGCGCGGCCTGATGGCCGGCTACTCCTTCGCCACCATCACCGACGACACGCGCCGCTTCCTCGAGCCCATCGTGCAAGCGCACCCCTTCCCCGCGCCCACCCCGGTGGGCCCGTCGGCCCAGGCGGTGCCCGCCCCAGGGCCCGTAGACGGCTTCGACGACAACGTGTCCACGCGGGTCGACCCGGACCCCCGCTCCACCGCCGCCTTCGCCTCCCAGGCGCTGGCCGAGCGCGCGGCCCGGGAGCACAGGCAAGCGCAGCCCAGGCCCGCCGTCTCGGCGCCTGCCGCGCCGCAGCCGGTGCCCATGCCCACCTCCTTCCCTCCTCCCCGCCAACAGGCCGCCGCTCAGCCCGCGTCCACGGCTGCCTACATCGCTCAGGCCCAGGGCAAGCCCCTGGCCGAGAGCGGCCCCACCCTGGCTCCCCCCGAAGATCCCCCCATGGCGGCCGCACCAGCGCCCACCGTAGCCCCTCCCCGGGATCTGCCCCCCATCTCGCCGCCTCCGGTGCAAGCCCAGCCCCAGGCTCCCGTCGCGGCAGCGCCCCTCGCTCAGAAGCCCCAGCCTGCCGCCGTCCCGGTGGCCGACGCGCGCAGCTCCAGGCTCGCGGCCGCCGCCCCCCCCCCGGGCCGCACCGCCGAGCAGCACGCTCCCGTCGCTGCGCC
>CALDOK010000201.1 GCA_937912125.1 uncultured Pseudomonadota bacterium | reverse complement strand
CTGATGGGGCCCCTCGAGATCGAGTACCAGGGGGCGCTGTACCCCCGGGCCACCAGCCGAGTCGAGACCGACCGGGGGCGGGTGCTGCTGATGGTCGAGGCCGCCCTGGCCGATCGCATCAGCGCCGCCCTGGAGGTCTTCATGGAGGACCTGGCCCTCGACGGCCACAGCGTGCTGTTCGAGACCGCCAGCGGCGGTACCGGCGCCGAGATCAAGGCCCACCTGGCCGAGCTCTACGAAGAAGGCGAGGGGCTCGAGGGCGCGCTGCTGGTGGGCGATCTGCCCATGGAGTGGTTCGAGTTCTTCAACGACTACGGCACCTACGGCTACGCCGTCTTCCCCTCCGATCTGGCCCTGATGGACCTGGACGGATCCTGGCAGGACACCGACGGCAACGGCATCTTCGACCGCCACAGCGCCGGCTCCGGCGACGCGGCCCCCGAGCTGTGGGTGGGCCGGCTGATGGTAGGCTCCATGGTGGGCGACGAGCGGGAGCTGCTCGACGCCTACTTCGAGCGCAACCACGCCTACCGACGCGGCGAGATCCTGCCCAACGGATCTTCGCTGGTCTACGTGGACGACGACTGGGCCTACTGGGCTGGCGAGTACGCCGACGAGATCGAGCTGGGCTTCCCGGACATCACCCGGGAGTCCGAGGTCAACACCACCAGCCGCAGCGACTACCTCCCCCGCCTCACCCAGGACTACGACAACATCGCGGTCTTCGTACACTCGTCCCCCAGCGAGCACTACTTCGTCTATCGGGGCAACTACGACACCATGACCTACCGAGAGGTCCCGGTCGGCGCCACGGCGCTGTTCTACGATCTCTTCGCGTGCTCCAACGCCAACCTCGCCGAGCCCGTGAACATGGGGGCCGTCTACGCCCTGGGCACCGAGTTCGGCCTGCTGGCCCTGGGCTCCACCAAGACCGGCTCCATGCTCGAGCGCCCGTACTACTACGGCCGCTTGGGCGACTATGAGGACTTCGGCCACGCCTTCGTGGGCTGGTGGGAAGACGTCCAGCCCTACGACCAGAGCCAGCGCAACAACTGGTACTACGGCATGGTCCAGATCGGCGATCCCACGCTGCGGCTGGGCTACCCCACCATCCAGACCGACGTCCAGGCCATCGTCATCGACCAGCCCGACGCCGAGCCGGTCACCGTCACCATCCAGCTGTCCAACGCGGGCTTCGATGGCTACGCCTGGAGCCTGGGCGTCCAGGGCTCCTCCCTCGAGGACCAGCCGTGGATTCAGACCGCCGACGCCGATGGGCAGGTGATCGGGCTGGACGACAGCCTGACCATCACCTTCGATCCGCAGCTCGCCGCGGGCGTCGACCCCAGCCAGCAGCTGCTCATCCACGCCCCCGGGGCCACCAACAACCCCCTGGCCATCTCCCTGGACATCGTGCAGTGGGGCGGCGCCGAGCTCTGCGTCAGCTCCAGCCTGCTCGACATCCAGCTGGACAGCGTCGCCGACGACGGCGTCACGGAGCTGCTGGTGGGCAACTGCAATCCGGGCAGACTGGGCTGGACCGCCACCAGTGACTCGGGCTGGCTGCAGCTCGACCGCAGCGACGGCGACGGCGCTCAGGGCTCGGACGTGGTGCAGGTCAGCATCGACAGCACCGGCCTCGAGGCTGGCAAGAGCTACACCGGCATGCTCACCTTCGTCTCCGACGGTGCCGCCAACAGCCCTGTCAGCGTCGAGGTGCATGCCTCGCTGGCCGACGGCGTGGGCCGCGGGCCATGCGGCTGCTCCGGCGCCCCATCGCGCCTGGGCTGGTTCCCCGGCCTGGCATTTTTGGGCCTGCTTGGCCTGCGTCGGCGTCGCGCGTTGTAGGGCGGGCTCCAGGTCCCACCGCCGCCACGCCGCCTAGAAGTAGCCGCGTCGCCTAGAAGTAGTAGTGCAGCCCCATGCCCGGCGCCGAGGTGAAGCTGGCGATGCCGGTGGGCTTGCCCAGGTCGATGCTGATGCCCCAGTCGGCGGAGAAGCCGAGGTTCTCGAGGCCGAACAGGAAGAACTGGGCCGACAGGCCCGGCTGCAGCCGCACGGCGGACACGCCGTCGTAGCTGACCCAGCCCAGGCCCGCGGCGGCGTAGAGGTTCATGTTGTCTTCGGCCACCAGGGCATAGAGCAGCCGGCCGCCCGCGCTGACCGCGTCGGTGGTGGCGGCGTCGCCGTCGATGTCCACCCCTGCCAGCAGCTCGATCTGCAGGTTGATGGCGTCGTCGTTCCAGGGCAGCCCGTAGCGGGCGGAGATGGAGCTGGCGTGGCCGAACTGGTTGTTGAAGCCCACACCCACGCGGTTGCGGAGGTCCTTGGCCATGGCGGCCGGGGCGAAGGCGAGTGCGGTGGTGACGGCCAAGCCGGGGAGGAGGTGGCGCATGGTGGCTCCTCGTGCGGAGGGGATCGCGGGGAGGGGGAGGAGTGCCGGAGCGGCCGGGGAGACCGAGGCTGCGCGAACCCTAACATCCAGAGGCGGCGGCGCTATTCCTCCACCCGCCCCTTTCCTCGCCGACGCTTGGCGGCCGGCGTGGCGCCGTGGACCAGCAGCGCCGTGGAGGTGACCGTCGCACCGTCCGTGGTGATCTGGGCCCGCCCTCGCTCGTGGGTGCTCACCGGCCACCCGGCCAGCAGCCGGGCCAGCGGGCGCTCGAAGGGGAGCAGGTGGTCCCATGGCTCCCGGACGATGGAGCGAACGCCGATGCGCACCTGGGCGGTGATGGGCAGGTCGGGCAGCAGGCTGAGCTCGAGCTGCCGGCCGTGCCGCTGGATGGTGGCGCTGGCGCCGGTGCGGACCCCGGTGGAGTCCGCCACCCAGGCCACGCTGCGGTCGCCCACCTGCTCCACGCCGATGCTGCGCTGGGGGGTGATCAGGTAGAGGGAGCTGTGGGCGGGCTCCACGCCCGGCCAGGTGTCGGTGCTCTGGCGGATGAGCACGCCCTGGCCGCGGATGAGCCCCCCTTGTTCACCCGCTCGCCAGGCGCCGGTGGCCTGGCCGTGGGGAACGGGGACGCCGAGGAGCCACTGGTGCTGGCCTGACACCAGGGTGCTGGGGGCGATCTCCGGGGCGCTGGGCGCCAGGTGCAGGGTGGCGTCCAGGGCGTCGCGCCCCTCGCGCACGTTCAGGGTCCAGCCGTCCTGATCCTGCTCGAGGCGGTCCTGCAGCATGCCCAGGGCGCCCGTGCCGGGGTCTGCCGTCACGGCCTGGGGCGGTGCGGTGCGCCGGAGCACCACCGCCGACTCGTGTGGCGGGAACACGGTCACGTCCAGGTGCCCTTGGCCCCGGAGCAGGCCGGTGTTGGAGCGGGTGAGCTTGGCGTTGATCAGCAGGCCCCCCTCGTCCATGATCACCATGTTCCAGGACTCTCGCCAGGTGAGTCGGTCGGAGGGCGCCCCCGCGCAGGCCGCCAGCGCGACGCCGCAGGCCGCCAAGGCCAGGGCGTGGGCCCTCATCGTGACCTCCTGGGCTGGAAGACCGGGTTCCACGGGCGGGGCGCCTCGGGGCCTTGACTGCAGAGGCGCTCGAGGGCCAGCAGCCCGGCTGCCTGCAGGCTGGGCTCGGGCGTGGCCGCGGCGCCGGGCAGGAAGTCGGGGAGCTGGCCAGAGCGGCAGCAGCGCTCGAGGGTGCCGGCTTGGGCGGGGTCTCGGAGGACCTGATCCACGCTGCGCTCCACGAAGAGCTTGGCGCCGCGCTCGCAGCGTGGGGTCAGCTCCGGGGAGAGCTCACCGCAGGCCTCGAGGCTGGCGGGGGGATGGTGCAACCACCAGAAGTACCAGAAGTCTCCCCATACCCGCTCGGGCTGGATCGGACCCGCGGTCTCGAGCTGCGACCAGTAGGCGATGGGCTCCTCGGCGGCTCGCAGCGCCTGGGCCAGATCCCCAGTGCTCCGGGCCACACCCTGCAGCTCCCGGGTCCACGCGTGGTAGAGGCACTCGTCCATGAAGGGGCCGGCCAGGCCGCAGGCGTCCAGGGCCCCCCAGCGATCGCCGGCTTCGGCCCAGCGCTCGGCCTGCCGGAACCAGCACTCGGCCTTGGGCTGCTCCGCCTGCAGTCGGGCGCAGGGGGCGGGCCCCAGGTCATCCCGGAGGTCGGCCAGGGCGAGCATGCAGGCGTCGGCTTCATCGGCAGCGGCCATGGCCTGGCAGTGCGCCACCGCGGCCTCGGGGGGCTGGTCTGGATCCTGGGCCAGCAGGAACAGCTCCCGGTCCGGGGTGGCCGCGCCGCAGCCCCACGCGACCAACCCGCAGGCCAGCCAGGTGCGGGGGATCACGGCGCGCCCTGGGCAGGGCAGAGATCCCCAGGCTCCCGAGCCTGGCGCAGGGCGTCCAGCTCCGGGTCCTCCACGGTGCGGAGGAAGCCGGGCAGGTCGCCGCCCTGGCAGGGGTAGAGGCCCTGATCCCGCGCCATGTTCAGGCGGTCGTGGTAGTGCTCGCCGCCGGTGCGCCAGCAGGCGTCGTCCAGCGGTGGGGGCAGCGTACGGCAGGGACGTCGGTCCAGGGTCGGCTGCTGAGCCAGCACCCGGCGGAAGAAGGCCGACCAGACACGAAGGTCGTCCGCGCTCAGCGTCGCGGCCTCGGCCTCCCGGATCATGCGCGCGTGCAGCGCGGGGTCGTCCACCCGTGCGTCCCGGGGCATCCAGGCGTCGAACCCGCGGGTGGCCAGGTGCAGCCGGCAGTCGTCGGCGAAGGCGCCCGCCTGGGCGCAGGCGCTGGGATCGCTGCGCCGCTCACCGATCTGGAAGGCGCACTCCTGGGCCATCCAGGTCGCCTCGAGGCTGGCGCAGCGGGCGAGCAGGTCCGAGGTGCTCGCGCTCTTGGCGCCAGCCCAGGCCTCGACCACGGCCATGCGGCAGTCTCCGCGCAGCCCAGGATCCGCCACGGTGGCGCAGGCGTCCCAGCCCGCCGCTGGGTCCTGGCTGGCGGTGCCGAGGGCCCGCTGGTAGCGCAGCAGATCCAGGCCGGCGTCGCCCCCGGTGGCGCAGCCCAGGGCCGCGACCAGCGGGAGCAGCACGGCGGTGCCAGGGTCAGCCGACAACCTCGACCTCATCGCGCCCGGTGGCATCCAGCAGGTCGTACAGCTCGTCCACGCGGTCGGCGTCGTGCCGCCACAGCTCGATGAGCTGCGAGCAGAGATCCCGCGCGCGTCGGAAGGCGCCCACCAGATCGCCCGTGATGTCGATGCCGCTGTCCAGGGTCTCGGCGATGGCGGAGAGGGGCTCGCCCCGCGCCCAGGCCTGACCCAGGAGGATCAGCTCAGGGCAGAAGTCGACGGTGATGTCGGTGATGCGCTCGGCCTCGCGCACGGGGGCGGAGAAGCGCACCCGCGCGACCTCCTTGGCCAGGGCCCGGACCTCCTTGGTGGGAGGGGTCAGCAGGTTGGTGCCCCGAGGCAGGTTCTGGACGATGGCGCACAGCACGCCGAACAGGGTGGGCGGGTCCAGGCTCTCGAGCAGCCCCTCGAGCACCAGCTCCGCCACGAAGATCTCCGACATCTGCAGGTGCAGGAGCGCTTTCCCTCCCGCCTGGAAGCTCAGGTCGGGGCCGAGGTAGCCGATGGACTGCAGGAAGGAGACCCTCCGCTGGAAGTCCAGCCAGCAGCGCTCCTGCCCTGTCTCGACCTGCTCCCTCAGCCGCTCCAGCTTGCGGCCCGACTTGCGCAGGGGAGGCGGCAGCCGGGCTGGCGCCGGGAGGGGCTCGTCGGCGGTCAGGGCCTGGCCCATGTTTGCCCGGATGCCGTTCTCGAGGTGGTCGCACTGGCGCTCGGCGTCCTGGGAGCGGCGGACCTGCTGGTAGGCCAGGAACGAGCTCTGCACCAGGGTCTTGATGCGCTCCTGGGGGTGGCGCTGCAGCAGGTGGGCCACCGAGTGGAAGCTCAGGTTGAAGCTCGAGCGCACCTTCTCGGGCGAACCGGAGCGGTAGGAGCCCAGCTGGCCGCGGATGGCGGCGTACTCCCAGGGGTCCATGCGCACCACCACATGCCCCACCTCGTCCATGCCCCGCCGCCCCGCCCGGCCGGCCATCTGCATGAACTCCCGCACGGTCATGGGGTTGACGCCCCGCCCGTCGTACTTGGTCAGGCCGTCGAAGACCACGGTGCGGGCGGGCATGTTGACGCCCAGGGCGAAGGTGGAGGTGCAGTAGAGCACCCGGATGAGCTTGCGCTCGTACAGCCGCTCCACCAGGGTCTTGAGCTGCACGTGCAGCCCGGCGTGGTGGAAGCCCACGCCCTGCTCGTACATCTGGCGCAGCCGAGGCTCCAGCACCTCGGTGCCCCACTCGTGCTCGAAGGCGTCCAGCTCGTCCCGGCAGGCGCGCCACTCCTGGTCGTCCAGCAGGTGCGGCTGGCGCTGGGCGAGGCCGGCGGCGAAGCGCTCGGTGAAGCGGCGGTTGAACACGAAGTAGAGGTAGGGGGTGAACTCACGGTGGATGGTGCGGAAGACGTCCATGTGGCGGGTGGGGGGCTGATCCCGGTCGCGACCCTCGTCGCCTCTACCTCGTCCCCGGCCGCTGTCTCGCCCTCGGCCTCCCCGGCCTCCCCGGTCCCTGTGGCCGCGACCTCCAGGCCGGCCCGCTCCGGTGCGGCGATCGGCCTTGCGCTTCTTGTTCCAGCGATCGAAGCTCGTGTCGTAGGAGGCGGGGTCCTGCATGCCTCCCTGCAGGTCGTACAGGTGCAGCTCCAGGGGCACCGCCCGGGTCTCTTCCCGGACGACGGCCACCTCCTGGCCTCGGACCTGGCCCAGCCAGGCGGCGAAGTCCTCGAGGTTGGACAGGGTGGCGCTCAGGCCCAGCACCTGGATGCTGTTGGGCAGGTAGATCAGCACCTCTTCCCAGGTGGTGCCCCGCTCGCGGTCATCCAGGAAATGGATCTCGTCCAGCACCACGTGGCGCAGCGCCGACGGGAGGTCCTCGGTCAGCAGCATGTTCCGCAGGATCTCGGTGGTCATCACCAGGCAGGGGGCGTCCCTGCGGATGACCAGGTCGCCGGTGACCAGGCCCACCTTGTCCTCGCCGTGCAGGCGCACGTAGTCGCGAAACTTCTGGTTGGAGAGGGCCTTGACCGGGGCCGTGTAGACCACCTGCTTGCCCGCCTCCAGGGCCTGGGCCACCATGTGGTCGGCGATCACCGTCTTGCCGGTGCCCGTGGGGGCGCTGACCAGGACGGAGCGTCCCGCGTCGAGCTCGGCGATGGCCTGCTTCTGGAAGGGATCGAGCTCGAAAGGGAACGATGGCATGGGGACCCCTGGTCTGTCGCCAGATGCGGAGAGGCAGCGTGGCTGCTTATGGAGGCTCGCGTTAACCCGCCGGAGATCACCGGGAAGCGAGCTACTACCATGCTGACCACTCTGACCCTCCTCGTCCTCACCAGCACTCAGGTCTTCGCTCAGGCCGGCAGCGTCGCGGTACCACCGCCTCTGCCGGTTCAGCAGCAGCTGTACCACTACAACGGTCCTGGGGGCGCCGGTCAGTACGGACTCGACCAGATCGCGGGCTTCGTGGCCCAGGATCGGGAGGCTCAGCACCTGATCTGGCAGCAGGGCTGGCCCGCCTGGAAGCCCTGGGATCAGGTCGAGGCCATCGCCATCGCGCTGGCTCCCGAGCCTCCACCTCCCCCCGTGGTCGCGCCGCCGCCATTCTCCTACCACGGGCCCGACGGCCAGACGCTTCAGCTGAGCGCCGCCGAGGTGGCCCAGCGGGTCCAGGCCGGCGGCGGCTCCCACCTGGTCTGGCGCGCGGGCATGGCCTCCTGGACCAACGCCAGCAAGGTCCCCGAGATCCAGGAGCTCCTGGTCCCGGCGCCGCCCCCCCTCCCGGCCGCCGCTCCGCCTCCCGCGCCCGTCACGGTCAGCGCCCCCGCCCCCGCACCGGCCCCCGCTCCGGCTCCCGCCGTTGCGCCCCCACCGGCTCCCGCGGCCGTCGCCGCCACGGACACTCTCCCTGTCGGCGAGCCCGCAGGCGCCGGCTGCTGCGGCGACAGCGCCTCCCGGGTCAGGCTCGGCGGCGAGGTCTGGTTCAACTTCTCCGCGCCGAATCTGCAGGACGCGGCCCCCGACGACGGCAAGCCCTTCACCCCGGGCTTCCTGGTCAAGCGCGCCCGCATCAAGGCCGACGTCGAGCTGGCCGAGAACATCCACGGCCGGCTGATGGTGGACTTCCCCCAGGATGGCGGCAGCTCCGACTACAGCGCCTCGATGCAGAGCGTCTACGATCGCCTGGCCGCCCTCGAGGGCTCCGCCGATCAGGCCGACGGAGATGTGGATGTGTCCGTGCGGGACTACCCCGATGGCTGGACCACCATCCTCAAGGATGCCTATGTGGACTGGGACTTCGGCAAGCAGGGCGCCCACCGGGTGCGCGCTGGCCTCCAGAAGCCCGTCTTCGGCAGCCGGGACTGGTTCGACGGCTACGATGCCTTCTTCCTGGGCGGCGATGCCGCCTACAAGACCCTGGGCTGGCGCGCCGGCCTGGTGGACACCCGGGATCTGGGCGTCAGCTACCGGGTCGCCCCGAGCGATCTGTGGTCCCTCGACGCCCAGGTGCTCAACGGCACCGGAGACGGCGACCTCGATGACAATGCCGGCAAGGACGTCGTCGGGCGTCTGTCCATGAACCTCCCCGTGGGGCTGGGGCTGCAGGCATCGGGCATGTACGGCGCCCGGGATGCCGCCGGCGAGTCCACCGTCAGCGTGCTGGACGCCTCCATCCGCATGGACATCCTGATGTTCCGGCTCATGGCCGAGGGCCTGTACGGCAACGTGGCCACGGCCGAGTCCAGCATGGCCTACGGCGGCTTCCAGGCCGCCGCCGCCGCCAGCGTGCCCCTCGGCGCCGAAATGCTGGACCACGTCGATCTCACCGCCCGCTTCATGTTCTTCGACCCCAACATGCAGAAGCCCGAAGAGGTGCCCTTCCCGGACGCCTGGTGGGCCACCAACGTGGCCGCCTACCTGGGCTGGAACGTGGGCTGCAAGCAGGTCCTGCTCACCGGCCTGTCCTTCGAGAGCCTGGCGCCCCAGAACGCCGATCAGGAAGTCGAGAACACCCTCGTGGGCCAGGTGATCTGGAAATACTAGACCCCCAACGGAGCCTGCATGGGCCGCGTCTCACGCAACATGATCGGCGCCATCACCGTCCTGGTGTGGTTCCTGGCGGCGGGCTGGCTCGCCATGGCGGCGCATCCCATCGCTGCCCTGGTCGTGGTGGCCTTCGCCCTGCTGCGGCTCTGGGTCCTGGTCCGCGACTGGAGCAAGGGCAAGCGCCGCTGATCGTCCCCCGGGACACAGGCGGCCCCCTAAGAAGCGAACCCGCCCTCGGTGGAGGGCGGGCTCGAAGAGACCTGGGAGGTCTAGACCTCGACGATGGCCTCGGTGGGGCAGACGTCGATGCAGGTGCCGCACTCGGTGCAGATGTCCTGGTCGATCACGTAGATGTCCCCGCCGTCGGCCTCGGAGATGGCCTCGACCGGGCACTCGGCCTCGCAGGAGCCGCAGGCGATGCATTCGTCGGTGATCTTGATCATTGGGTGCCTCCGGGAAGCACTGCTTCCGCGTGTTTGAAGAGGGGGTTGTTCCTCGAAAGGTCGCCGACTCTATCTGGAGGTCCCTGGGCAGTCAACGGGTGGCGCGCCCAGGCGCGATCCACGTCAATCGCCGCTGTGATCCAGCGCTGTTGACGGCGTTTTTGACGGTCGGTACACTGGCGGCCTGCCACGGGAGCACGGGTGCCACGAAGCGCTGATGGAGCGAGCCGGAGCGTGGTCGCGCTGGCCTTGCCTGCCGTGCTCACGCTGGTGGTGCTGGTCGGCATGATCCTGGTGGTGCCCGACGGGGCGCTGGTGGACTGTGAGCGGGACGGCCACTTCCAGCGGGCCGGCTGGCTCAGCTGCGGTGTGGGCTACCCCAATGCGCCCTATGGTCCCCTGCTGCCCTGGCTGGTGGCCCCGCTGATCCCGGTGGTGGGGACCCCCTACCTGGCCGGGCGGATCCTGAGCCTCCTGGCGCTGCTGGGCCTGGTGGGGCTTAGCTGGCGGGCCGCCCGCGTCTATGGAGCGGGGCTGGGGGCGGCGGCGCTCACCGCCTTGCTGGTGGGGCTCAACGGCCCCATGCTCTTCTACGGGTCCATGGCCTGCTCGGACATGCCCGCCACGTCGCTGTTCTTGGGGGCATCCTGGCTGGCGCTGCGGGGCCTCGACGCCCGCGGTGCGCCCTGGCGACTGGGCCTGGCGGGGCTGCTCCTGGCCGCCGCCTGCCTGGTCCGCGTGCAGTTCTACCTGCCAGCCCTGGTCATGCTGGCGGTGACGCCCCTGCTGGCTCGTCGGCTGCGCCCGGGCCTGGCGCTGCTGCTGGGCTTCGGGCTGCCCGTAGTGTTGGCGCTGGCGGTGGGCTGGCGGCGCTACGGCGACCCGGGCGATGCCCTGAGCCTGCACCTCGGCCTGGCGGCCTATACCCGAAACCTGGTCCGTGCGGGCGCCATCCTCGGGCAGGTCGGGGTCGAGGGCGACGCGGTGTCCCTCGGCGGCCGGCTGGCCTGGAGCGTCCAGCTGGTGGTGCGGAGTACCGGGGGGCTGCCCCTGCTCGGGGCGCTGGGCGCCCTGGTCCTGTCCCTCTCCCGTCGCCGCTGGCGCCCGCTGCTGGTGGTCCTGGTGCCCGCGCTCGCCCTCTACGCGGGCCTGGCCTGGTCCCATCCACCCCCGGACTGGGGCGCTCGCCGTTTCTATCTGTTCCTGGTGCCGGTCTGTGCGGTGGCCACCGTCCTGCTCGGGCGGGTGGCGCTGCAGCGCTGGCGGCCCGGGTCCAGGGCTCTGCCCGTGTGCCTGGCGCTGGCGCTGGGCCTGGCGGCGGCGGCCCACGGGGTGTGGGAGATCCGCAGCTTCCGGGCACCGGAGCTGGGCTCCCTTGCGCACTCGTCCGGCGACGTCCCGCGAGGGCTGGCCAGCAGCTACGAGCGCGGCGTGATCCGCGAGGTCGGCAGGCTCGGGGCGGATCTGGACGCCTGCGCCCCCGTGGCCACCAACTTCCACGCCGCGACCACCTGCTTCAGGAACGCCTGGTTCTTGGGAGACGTGCCCCTCGAGGGCCCCTGGACCTGGGCGGAGGACATCCCCCGCGGGCCCGCGGGGGAGCTGTGGCTGCTGTGGGTGCCTCCAGGGGGTGAGGGGTCGCCTGTCCTGGTCCCCGCTCCCCGCTCTGGGGCCGCCTCGCCTGCGTTAGGTAGCCCGCCATGACCGGCGTCCTCCTGGTGTTGTTCGAGCTCGTGCGCATCGCGCTGCGCTTGGCCGTGGTGTGGATGGCCCTGCGCTTCGCGTGGTTGGGCCTGCGCGCATTGCGCCCCGGAGGCTCCTCCGTCCCTGCGCCCAGCGACGGGGCGGCGCCTGCTCGGGTCCTGGTGCAGCTGCCTCTGCGCAACGAGTTTCACGTGGCCGAGCGCATCGTACGCGCGGCCTGCGCCCTGGAGCATCCCCGGGAGTTCCTCGAGATCCAGGTGCTCGACGACTCCGACGACGCCACCCGGGGGCGGCTCGAGCGCCTGGTCGCCAAGCTGCAGGCCCAGGGCCAGCCGATCACGCTCCTGGCTCGCGAGCGGCCCGTGGGCTTCAAGGCCGGCGCCCTCAACGCCGGCCTGCGCCGATCCAGCGCTCCCCTGGTGGCGATCTTCGACGCCGACAACCTCCCCGCGCCTGACTTTCTGCGGCGAACGCTGCCCTTCTTCCAGGACCCCGCCGTGGGCTTCGTCCAGGCCCGCTGGAGCTTCGTCAACCGCAGCGCCAGCCTCCTCACCCGGCTGCAGGCCCTGGTGCTCGACGGCCTGTTCGCCGTGAGCCAGCACGTCCAGAGCCGCGCCGGGGGGCCGGTGACCTTCAACGGCACCGCCGGTGTGATCCGGCGAGCCTGCCTGGATGGCATCGGCGGCTGGCGGGGCGATCTGGTCACCGAGGACCAGGACATGGCGCTGCGGACCTGGCTGGCGGGCTGGCGAGGCGTGCACTGCCGGGACTACGCGGTGCCCTGCGAGCTCCCCGAGGACATGGGGAGCTTCCGCATCCAGCAGCGCCGCTGGGCCTTCGGTACCGGCCAGGTGCTGCGGGCGCTGCTCCCCACCGTCCTGCGCGCTCCGCGGCCCCTGGGGCAGCGGCTGTCGGTGCTGGTCCACCTGGGGCGGCATGCCTTCTACCCGCTGCTGCTGGTCAACTGCCTGCTGGCGCCCTTCACCACCCTGTTCGGCCTGCCCACGCTGCTCGACTACGGGCCGGCCATCAACCTCGCGTTGCTGGCATCGCTGGTGGTGGGCCTGCTGATCTACACGCTGGTGGCGGAGCACGAGGCGGGCGGCCCCCTGCACCACGCCCTGCTCGCTCCGCTGCTGGTGCCCCTGGTGCTCGGCTCCTGCCTCTACTACAGCGCGGCCTTCGCGGCGGGGATCCTGTCCCGTCAGGGCGAGTTCGTGCGCACCCCCAAGCGGGGCGTCGGCGACGGCGACGGGCCTCGCTACGTGGCCCGCTGGGACCCCCTCTGCCTGGTGGAGCTCTGCCTGGGGTTGGCCATGGCGGCCGCGGCCGCGCTGGCACTGCAGCGGGGCATCGCGGTGTACGGTGCCTTCATGGCCTGCGTCGCCCTGGGCCTGCTGTGGGTGTCCCTGGAGTCCCTGCTGGCGGGTGTTCGCCGGGCGCCGCGGCCTCGGGCTGCGCGGTGACCGTGGCCCCATCGGCCGACTCTCCGTTCACTGCGAGCGACAGCCCCGCCCTGCGGGCTGCGGTGGAGCGCGACCTCGCCCGTGTCACCGCGCTGCTGCAGGGCTGGGCGCCGGGCGCCGCCATCACCCTGGGCGGGAGCTTCGCCTGGGGCGAGGCCACCGCCTGGATGCAGGGGCAGCGCCTGCTGTCCATGTCCGACTACGACCTGTTCATGTCCCTGCCTCACCCCGGCCATCTGGCGCGGCTGGGCGCCCTGCGGGCTCGACTGGGTGCGCTGCGTCCACACCTGTACAACCCGCGGCTGGATCTCAACCTGCAGCTGCCCGGCCTGGCCTCCCGGGGCTGGCAGGCCTCGGCAGCGCCCCTCGCCTTGGCCGGGGATCTGGGGGGGCTGGCTCCTACTTCCTCGCCACTTGTCTTCTGCCTCCACGCCCTGCACGGCGCCCAGGTGGGCCTGTTGGCTTGTGCCCCTGGAGGCTCCAGGGGGTGGCTCGAGGAGCGCTACCAGCTCAATCGCTGCGCCCTGCGGGCCCTCCGGGCTGCGTGGAACCTCGAGGCACCCCGGCCCGTCCACCACCTGCTGCAGTGCCGTGAACCCCTGCGAGGCCCCTGGGGCCAAGGGCTCGACCGGCCGCTGCGGGACCTGCTCGAGCAGGCCCTGGACGAGAACCCGGGCCTGGGCCTGGCGGGCGCGGGTCCGTCCGCCGCCGAGGACCATGGGCACCGCTGGGCGCTGGCGTGCAGGCTGGTGAACATGCTGCACGAGCGCTGGGCGCGGCAGGCGTCGCTGGCGGGCCCTGGCGTCTCGCGACAGCTGCGGCGGGAGCGGGCCAAGGGTGCGGCGCGGCTGGCCTGGGGCGGCCTTCGCCAGGGGCGCGCTCCCCGTGTCTCTTCCCATGCCCATGGCGCGCTCCTCGAGGCCCGCAGGGCGCTGCTCGAGGCGCGGCTGCTCGGCGGCATCGACGGGGCCTGGCTGCAGCGCGGGCTGCGGGGTCTGCACGACCTGGGGCTCGGCCCTCGCCGGTGGCCTGCGCAGCCGCGCGCCGCCTGGGAGATCGCCTGGCGCTGCTCCGTCCTGCCCAACCCCGGGAGGATCGTCAGCCGGCCCTGAACAGCCTGCGGGCCTGGGCCGCCACGCCGGAGCGGACCAGCGCCCATGCCAGGGCCAGGCTGGTGCAGAGCTCGACGCCTATTCGCAGGAACCAGGGGAGATCGAGCACCGCCAGCAGCATGGCGACGGCCACGGCCACCAGCCCAGGGGCGAGGGCGCCGAGCAGGCGACGTGGCCCCGCCGGCACCCGGGAGACCCGGCCCGCGGCCCACCAGAACATCAGCGCCAGCAGGCCGTAGGCCGCCACGGTGGCCAGGGCCGCCCCCAGCGCGCCCAGGCTGGGGATCAAGGCCAGGTTCAGCGCGATGTTCAGGCCTGCGGCTGCGGCCGTCAGCCAGGGAATCCTGCCCGTGCGACGGTGGTGGTACAGCAGGTTGTGGGGGAGGAGGTACAGCAGGGCGCAGGTGGCGCCTGCCACCGTGAAGGCCACCAGGTCGTAGCTGGCGTCGTAGCCCCGCGCAGGCAGGGCGCGGAGCAGCTCACCCGACCACAGGGCCACACCCGCGCCCATGGCCGCGGTGGCGGCCAAGAAGGCCGTGGCTTGGTCCTCGATCTTCCCCCAGCTGGCGCGGCCCACGGCGGTGGTGGGCGCCGTGGGTGGGCTCGCGGCCGCTGAGAAGAGCGGTGCCCCGGGCTGGGCCTCGGCCTGGTCCAGGGCCTCGAGCTCGCGGTAGAGCACGGGGTACCAGGCCCGGTTCAGGGCGCCGCCGAGCAGCAGCACGCCCAGCCCGGGCAGGTAGGCCAGGTGGTAGACCGCGACCGCTTCGAGCCCCACCAGGCGCTCGAGCAGCCAGCGGTCGGACCACGACAGGATCCACTGGGCCATCATGTGGGGCAGCACGGGGAGCCCGAAGATCAGCATAGGCCGCAGCTCACCCCAGGCCAGGCGCGGCCGCGAGGTGGAGAAGCCGACGGCCAGGGCCAGCACCGCCAAGGGGGCGGCGCCCAGCAGCTGAGCGCTCAGCACCGCCTGGGTGCTGGTGCGACCCAGCAGCAGCGCCACCAGCACCCCTGCGGCGGGCCCCAGCACAGTGGCCGCCCGCAGCCAGGCGTAGCGCGTCACCCGCTGCCGGGCGGCCAGCATGGCCAAGGGCAGGGCGCTGGCGGCGCCCAACCAGGCGATCCCCAGGGTCAAGCGGCCGTGGGGCAGCCAGGCCAGGTCGGAGACGACGTGGTGGAAGCTCGCCGAGCCCAGCCGATCCAGGGCCAGGACCGCCAGCCCAGAGCCGGCCAGCCAGACCAGCAGGAGGGTGAACAGCACGCGCCCATAGGACTGCTCATCCCGGTCGTAGAGCCAGCGTGTGCCCGGGCCGTGTAGCCCCAGGGTGAGCCCGATCTCGAGCAGGCCCGCCAGGGCCATCAGCAGGCTCCACGCCCCGAACTCCCGCTGGGGCAGCAGGCAGCCCAGGGCCAAGACCACGGCGAACCACGCCGCCCGCGCGCCCAGCTCGCTGCCGGCGTAGGCCAGCGTGGCGGAGCCCAGCCTGGCCGGGCGGCTCATGGATCACCGGCCCGCGGGAAGAGGTGGCGCTCGCCCTTGGCGCTCATGGGGTTGCTCATGGCGGCGTCCAGGGCATGCAGCAGCGCGCCAGGCCTTCGCGGGCGCCAGCCGGTGATGATCAGGTGGCGCAGGCGCCCCTCGATCTCCTTGCCCAGGCCTGGCTCCATGGCCAGGCGCGCGGCGACCGGATCGGCCAACACCGCCAGGATGGCGGCGTCGAAGTCCGCTCGCGGATCGGGGATCAAGCCCTGGCGGAGGCAGCAGAGCCAGGGGTAGAGCGCGCCGCGCGCGGACGGTCGCGGGGGACCAGGAGTGCCGGGATGCCGTGCCTGCGAGCAGGCCGCGGCGAAGCGTTCCAGCCAGGCACCAGCCGCGGCCATCAGCCGGTCGTCGGGCCCGGGACCTCCCAGGTCCAGGCGGGCCTGGAGGAGATCCTGCAGCATGGCGCCGTCGCCTGGGCCCAGGGCCTGGGGGTGGGCTCGGAGCCAGCGCAGGTTGGCGCGCAGGCTGAACAGGTCTCGCGGGTCGAGCTCTGGGCTGTGCTGGAGGATCGCCGCCCGCAGCGCCTCGATGCTCGCCTTCACGATCTGGTAGCGCGAGCGGTCCTGGGTCTCCCGCGGGGCCAGAAGACGCAGCCGCAGCAAGGCCTTGCGGGTCTGGTTTCGCTGCAGGCGGCCGGGGTCCAGCGCGCAGTCCACGAACACGCCGCTGTCCAGCCTGCGGCCCACCATGCCCACCAACCCCAGCTCGAACAGGGGACGCCAGATCACATGGAGGTCCACGGGAGCCCTGAGCCCGAGCTTCGCCTCCAGCCCCCGCAGCGCGGGGGACCGGGCCAGGGATCGGCTACGCCCGGCGCCGGAGACCATCAGGTAGAGGTCGTAGTCGCTCTCGAGCACCCAGCGGCCGTCGCTGCCCATCTGTGCCCAGGGCTCATCGAAGGCCAGGCTGCCGGCGAGCACGATCTCGGCTCCGGGCGCTGCCCCCCCGAGCACCGCGCGGATCTGGGCCAGGTCCTCGTCGATGATGGCGCTGAGCGCGGGGGGAAGGGGCATGGGCACTCGCTGCTCGAGCCTGGGTCCTATCCCGTGCTCCAAAGCGGTGGCTGTGACATGGCGCGGCCTGGCCGCTCCTCACCGTCGCACGTTGGAGCCGCCCATGACACCCCTTCGCCTGTCGCTGACCCTCGTCCTCTCCCTCGTCCTCGCTGGTTGCCTCCCTGCGCTGCGGGGACCGTCGGCCACTCCGCTGAGCTTTCCAGGGGACCATGGGGTCCATCGGGAAGCTCAGACGGAGTGGTGGTACCTCCAGGGGCTGCTGCAGGACGAGGATGGGCGCGAGCTGAGCCTCTTCGTGAGCTCGGTGCTCCACGATCCGCGGCGGGATCGGGTGCTGGGCTTGCCGGTGGTCTCGTGGGGTGTGCGCGTCGCCCTGATGACCGCCTCCATGGCGGACCTGTCCACGGGCGCGGTGCTCTCCGAGCGGAGGACGATAGGTGTGCTTCCCGGGCCACGCCAGCGGCTCGAGGTGCAGGACGAGGCCTTCCTGCTCCGGGTGCGACGCTGGCGGACATGGGGGCACGGGGACGGCTTCTCGTGGGATGTGCCCGTGGACGGTGGCCACCTCACCCTGAGGGTGGAGACCAGCGAGCCGCCACTCGCGGTCACCGAGATCGGGCGCTCGGCCGACGAGGGGCGCCTCGCGCTGGGCAGCGCTGCGTTCAGCTACTACGCCCTGCCCAGGGTGCAGCTGGTGGGCGCCATCCACCGCGGCGGTGAGTCGATCAGGGTGGAGGGCGTCGGCTGGCTGGACCACCAGTGGGGCTACGTCTACGCCCACGAGTACGGAGGCTGGAGCTGGCTGGCCCTGACGCTGGACGACGGCACCGACATGCTTCTGTCCCGCGTGGATCCGCGCAGTGCGGGTACCCCCGCGGCCTTGGTGGGTGTCATCCGTGAGCCTGGTTTGCGGGATCGAGCCCTGGACGATCTCACCATCGAGGTGCCGTCGGGCGCTCTCTATGATGGCTCCGGGGCCTATCCCCTCGAGCTGGAGGTGCGCTCCCGCAGCGAGGGGCTGTCCTTGCGGGTCTGCTCACGCCTGTCCGAGGCGGAGTGGGACATGGTGCCCGTTCCCATCTGGGAGGCTCCGGTGGTGGTGCGAGGCTCTCTGCACGGCAAGCCCGTGCGCGGCACCGGCTTTTATGAGCTCATGATGCGCGGCGATCCGCCGGCCCGGCGCCTGTACGACTCTGGAGCCGCCCACCAACGTCCCTCGGCAGCCACGGCGGTACTCGGCGCGAAGTGATGTCAGGCAGGACGGCGCTATGCCACCGCTCGAGCGCCGCCAGCCCCCACCGATACCCCCCCCAGACGCCAAAAAGCCCCGCAGAGCAAAAACTCTGCGGGGCTTATGGCACTCCCAACGGGAATCGAACCCGTGTTTCCGGCGTGAGAGGCCAGCGTCCTGAACCGCTAGACGATGGGAGCGTACAACTTCTATATAATTTAAAGATGGTTGAGGTGCCAGGACTCGAACCTGGAGCCTTCAGGGCCAGAACCTGACGTCTTGCCAATTCGACCACACCTCAACGAGCGGCCGCTTTTTACCGCCTGGACCCAGAGGTGTCAAGAGCGCTTTTTCAGCCCAGGGCCGCAGCCCGCTCAGCGGCCAGGGCTGCGCCGCGACGCACTCTGGCGAGGGTGCTCGCTCGACCCAGGGCTATCATGGTTTCCCAGATGCCCGGACCCTGGCCTTCGCCGCAGATGCAGACCCGCAGCGGCTGCGCCAGCGCCCCCAACTTCAGCTCTCGATCCTCGAGGAAAGCGCCGATGGTGGCCTCGAGCTGCTCTTGGGTCCAGGGGTCGATGCCCTCGAGCAGGGTGATGGTCTCGGCCAGCAGCTCGGCCCGGCTGGCCTTGAGGTGCTTCTTGACGGCGCCCGGGTTGTACTCGAGCTCGGCGTCGGGCACGAAGTAGAAGGCGCACTTGTCGGCGGCCTCGATCAGGTTGCCGGCGCGCTGCTGGATGGTCGCCACGGCTGCGGCAGGCGGTGGTCGGGCTCGAG
>CALDOK010000200.1 GCA_937912125.1 uncultured Pseudomonadota bacterium | reverse complement strand
CGCTGGAGGATGACCTCGCGCTGCTGGTCCACGGACTTGTCCTGGCGAGGGTCGGAGCATCGGAGGTAGGCGGCGCCGATGAGCATGGTCGCGGTCCCCTGGGTGATTGGCCGATTTCTATTGACCATAATTCCGGCAATGGTGCTACCCCTCGTTCGGAGAAGGTCCCCGCCGACTCCGGTCGAGGGCTCGCTGGAGGTCCGCCAGGCTGAGGCAGGAGGCCCAAGGAGCCAGGGTGGGGCTGCCCTCGTGGGTGACCTGCTCGCCCACCTTGGGGAGCCAACGACGCCGGGAGCCACCCTTAGAGGGGGCGGCCTCGGTGGCGCCGGGGGTCGGCTCAATGGTGGCGGCGGGGGTGGTCACGGGCGGGGCTCCATGACCAAAGGGTAGCCAGCAGGATCGGCCTCCTTCCATTGCTTTCGCTGACCGAACAACGCCGGTCAGCAGCGGGAATGCAGGGAAGGAGGGGTTGTTCCGAGGCCTTCGCGATGGAGGGCATCGGGATCGCCGGAGAAGGCTCGGTCAGGGCGGGGAGTGGACCGGTCAGCAAGAGGGTGACCGGAGAGGGATTCGGCCAGCAGGTGGCCAACCTCGGTCAGCGCCGGGAAGCGCCGGGTGAGAGAGGGGCGAGACCCTCACGTCGAGGCCTGACTCCAAGCTATGGACGCCGATGTTCGATCTCCGTCAGACGGCCCCGACTCTCACTTCCCACGCTGACCGGTTCGAGCGTGGGAAGTAGGTCAGTGACTGTAGAACGCCGGATATCGAGGCGTCTCGGCGGTCCGCTTACCCGCCTACGATCCCGTCTCCCACGGTACTGACCGAGATCCAGGCGCGGTAGACTTTCACTTCCCACGGGAGTGGTCGCCAATATCTCGCATTCAACCGTCTCTGCCCACATCACTGACCGGTACTTCCCACGGATTCCGGTCAGCGAAAGCGGGCTGTGGGAAGTGATTATCGCTGGCGGCGGACCGGTTTCATGGTGAGGTTTGGACTAGCTTCGGACGCGATTCGAAGCGACAACGAACAACGAGGAGCCGACGATGGAACCCGCCCTCTTCCTTCTCCGCACCGACACCATCCGCTGGGTGCTCGCCCGCAACCACCTGACCCACCAGCGCTTCGCGGCTCACCTGGGTGTGTCCCGCTCCTACTGGAGCCAGATCGTCAACCGGCACCGGCACCTGACGCCCACCATGCGGCAGATCCTGCTGGCCAGTCGCTACCTGCGGGGGCTCACCGAGGACGAACTCTGGGACGTGGTGCCCTCGACCGCCGACCAGGCGGGCCCCTCCACCCCGGCGCAGGGTGAGGTCAGGTCGTGAGCTTCGCCGTGCCCATCGACGCGCACCGCCCCCCGTTGCCGTGGCTGCGGCCAGAGCACCGTGAGCATCTGCAGACCTCCGGGTTGTCGGACACGACCATCCAGGAGGCTGGCATCGCGTCGGTGGGCCCAGCGGAGACTCGACGTCTCGGCTTCGCACGGGGCGTCGCCGGGATCGCCTTCCCCTACCCGGACACCGAGATCGTTGTGGATGGCGAGCCGCATCCCTACACC
This sequence comes from uncultured Pseudomonadota bacterium, assembly GCA_937912125.1. Taxonomy (GTDB): domain Bacteria; phylum Myxococcota_A; class UBA796; order UBA796; family JAFGLY01; genus CALDOK01. The sequence continues at coordinate 16,849 of CALDOK010000200.1, read as the reverse complement.
CGACTGCGTGTGGATCGGGATCGCATCAGACGCGAAGGGATGAAGTACGAGAACCCACTCCGGGGCCGACTGGAGCAGGGCCTCACCTTCTACCCCTACATCCCCAAGAGCGTGGGCCTGCTCCGCAAGGACAGCAGCCAGCCCGTGCTGATCACTGAGGGGGAGAAGAAGGCCTTGGCCCTCACCCAGGCGGGCTTCCCCGCCATCGGGCTCCCAGGCGTCCACATGTTCGCGGACCCGGGAAGCCGCCAGGCCGCGGGCTCCAAGCCGCTCCACCCCATGCTCCGGCGGTGGACCTGGCGAGGCCGCGAGGTCCACGTCTGCTTCGACTCAGACCGCACCACGAAGGAGGGCGTGGCCCTGGCCTGTGAGCGTCTCAGCGCGGCTCTGACCCGTGAGGGGGCCGCCGTGCGCGTGGTCGAGGTCCCGAGGCTTCCCGGCATGGCCAAGACCGGAGCCGATGACTTCCTGGTGGCCAGAGACGAAGCCGAGTTCCAAGCGCTCGTCGACCAGGCTCGTCGCTGGGAGCCCTTCATCTGGGTGATCGAGCTGCTGCCGGACTCCCTCGCCACTGGCGCACTGAACGCGGCCCTGGAGAAGCTGCGCTCGCGCCTGAACGGGGCCACCTACGACGAACTGCGCGCGGTGGCTGTGCGGCTCGCTGAACGCTTCCCAAGGCTGTCCGAGCGGGACGCCCTCGCCACGCTGGCGCCTGAGCATCACGACGGAGATGTAGACGCGCTGCCGCAGGTCATCCTCAACAGCCGCCAACTCCGCGACGTGGTGGAGGATGCCTGGGAAGCCCTGTTGAGCTCGCAGTACCGGGGCCGCATCTTCCGCTACGGTGAGGCCCTGGTCTACGCTGTCGACGAGGGGGAACCACGGCCAGGCCTGTCACCGCTCCAGCCACTCGACCAGGGCCTGCTGGCAGCGCTGCTCAACCGGGCGGCAACCTGGGTGACCACCACGAAGCGTGGGCCACGGGCCGCACGCCTGCCCCTGGACGTGGTGCGCGACATGATCGCTCTCCCCCACCACGACGTGCCCGTGCTCGAGGGCGTCGTGCATCTGCCCCTGGTCCAGGGCGACGGCAGCGTGTCCGAGAGCCAGGGCTACGACCCGAGCACCCACCTCTACCAGGCCGTCTCGCAGGAGGTGCAAGCCGTGGCCAGCGGTGGCTCCGACAACCCCAGATCCAGCGAACTCGCACAGGCACTCACCCTGCTGCGTGAGGATCTCCTGGGAGACTTCCCCTTCGCCCGCGAGAGCGATCGCGCCCATGCCTTGGCCGCGTTGCTGCTGCCCGCGGTCCGCCACCTGATGAGCGGTCTCACCCCCCTGCACCTGGTGGAAGCCCCCTCCGAGGGCACCGGCAAGACCCTGCTCGCCGACGTGGTGGCCATCATCGCCACGGGATCGCCCGCTCGGCGCTCGGCCCTGCCACACAACGAGGAAGAGATCCGCAAAAAGCTCACCGCGGCACTGGTGGACTCCCCCAGCCTGGTGCTGCTCGACAACATCAAACACCCCCTCGACTCCGAGAGCCTGGCCTCGGTGCTCACCAGCGAGATCTGGTCGGACCGACTGCTGGGGCAGACGCGCATGGTCCACCTGCCGAACCGGGCACTGTGGATGACCACGGGCAACAACCCGGTGGTCTCCCGCGAGCTGGCCCGGCGGAGCATCCGCATCCGGCTGGACGCCTCGGTGGAGCAGCCGTGGCTCCGCGAGGGCTTCAGGCACAGCGACTTGCTGGGCTGGGTGAAGGACGAGCGGCCCCGCCTGGTGACGGCGTTGCTGACCCTGGTGCGGGCCTGGATCGCAGATGGATGCCCTCGGGGCGAGGTCCGTCTGGGGAGCTTCGAGAGCTGGTCAGCGGTGGTCGGGGGCATCCTGGCGACCGCAGGTGTCATCGGCTTCCTCGAGGATCGCCACGAGCAGGTCGAGGTCAGCGACCCCGACGAGCAGGAGTGGGCGGACTTCGTGGCGCTGTGGGCCGAGGGCTACGGCCAGGCCCAGGTCACCGGCGGTGAGTTGCTGGAGCTGGCCGCCCGTGCTGGCATGTTCATGCTCGACCCGCAGACGGCCACACAGCCCAAAGAGCGGTCGCGCTTCTCGAGGGCGCTCGCGGCCCGGCGGGACCGGATGTTTGGGTCCTGGCGCATCGTCGTGGGGCGGGACGCGGGGCGGAAGCAGAATGTGTATGGGCTGGTTGCCTCTGCTGCGCGGCGAACTTCGTAGACAATCTCGAACCGTCCTCGCGCTGGGACAAGCAAGCCACGGGTGGTCCCGGGTGGTGGCGGGAGGTCTTCGGCCCCGGCTTCATGACGCTCTGCGTTTGAACGCAGCGCACAGAGGGTCTTCAGCCTGGCATGGGGGACCACCCGTGACCTCCTGAGACCACCCGTACCTCCGGGAAGCGCAGGCCCGGCCTGCTACCCCTCGCAGGCTTCGTAGGCCTGGTAGGGGGCGTTCGCAGAGGCCGCGGTGGTCTCCACCAGGCCCTCGTCCACCAACGCAGCCAGCACCGCTCGGGTGGTGCCCCGGCTCCAGCCCAGCTCGTCTACGATCTCCCGGGTGCTCCGCTTGCCGTTGCTGCGAAGGTGGTCGAGCAGCTCGGCCTGGCGGTCCTCGGCGCTTCGGTACTGGCGTGGGGCTCGAGGCGGCTTCGGCGGGGCAGGCGCTGGCTGTGGCGGCGGAACAGCAGCAGGCGGTGCTGCAACAGTGGGCGGCACACCAAGAACGGGGGTCAACTGCGCTGGCGGCGGCTGTGCATGCACGACCGGCAGAGGGCCTGGCACCGGCGCAGGCGCCTCGACGACGACGTGTCCGGCTGGCTGTGGATGGCCCAGGGCCTCGCCCTCACAGGCCGCACGCGCCTCCCTGGCCCGCGCCTCGGCGGCATCCTCGGCTGCGTAGTCGCGCCAGGGCATCTCCAGCACGGCCACCACGGCTCCGCCCCGGGCCGCCAAGCTCATGGGACGCCCCGCCAAGCCCTTCATGGCCTCGTTGACCAGGCGTATGCCGGAGCCCACCCCGCGCATCAGGCCGACGCGGACGAGCAGGGACAGCAGCGCGGGGTTGGGTGGCGCTCCCCTGGAGATGCGGCCTGGGTGGCTCACCTCGAGGCGACTCCCCCGGCGGGTGACCAGGATCGGCTGTTCTTCGGCCTCGACGCTCCAGTCCCGATGCGCGATGGCGTTGATGAGCAGCGGCTCCACGAGCTCCCGTCCCATCGCCCGCGTCAGCGGCTTCCAGCGCAGGGCGCTCCGCACCATCTCCCGCGCCCGCCCCGTGAACACAGCCTCGTCGCCGTTGACGTTCACCACCAGCCGAGCACCGGGCATGAACAGCTCTGGCCGATGGCCGAACACCAGCAGCCCCGCCAGAGTGGGCACGAAGTCCCGCCCGCTCTCCACGGCCACACCGACGGCCAGCATCCTGCGCCCCACCACGCCATACCGGGTCGAGAGTCCTTCCACCGGCACCCCGCGCAGGTTGAGCCGGGCGAAGGCGTCATCGTCCAACTCTTGCATGGTAGCACCCAGCACGGGACGCAGCTCGGCGCTGTCGAGGTCGAGCTTGGCACGCGCGCTCCTGGCCATAGCAGTGCGCGACCGCGGCTTCCGCGTCGCGCGTGGTGGCACCTCGGCCAGGATGAGGGTGCCCTCCCTCACGGGGACCGTGCAGACCTCCACGAACTCCTTGCCCTCCATGCCCTTGAGCCTGGTCGTGATCAGAATGGCCGCTGCGTGGTCAGCCATCACACCGACTACAAGGCCGCCCCGGGGATTCCGCGACAAGCGCTCGGCCGCCTTCCTCGCAGCCCGCAGGCTGGGGACTCCATCGAGCACCTCGTAGGGTGGATCGCCCATGTCATCACGGACGGCGTCGAACATCTCATCGGCTGCTGGCAGGTCTGACATGTCGGAACTCCTCAACACCTGTCAGCTTGACCGATCTCCTGTTTCTACGGGGTTGGAAGGGGTTGTCATGACCTGTCGGAAGTTCGTGGCGGCCTCTGCTGGGACCTTCTCAGACATGTTCCTGCCGTTGATTCTCTGCCAGGGTGGAGGAATCCGAAACAGATCCACCAGCGAAAGCCGCTTCGGGAACCCAGACCCGGAAGCACGTCCCATTGTCGACGGCTCGGTGCGTGCATGGACGGTGTCACCCCTGTTCCTCTTGCCGATCCCGCAATCGGTCGAGGTCGCCCGGGCCCCAGTGAGGACCCGGAGCCATGCAGACGAGGAGAACGCGGAAGGGCCGACCGGATGGACCTGCAGGTGGTGACGGGAGAGCCGGAGTCCCTCGATTAGGTGACGTCGGTGATTGCGTGGCCGCCCGAGCAGAAGGCCGGCCCAGGGGTCTGGCCGAATCCACCGGGATTCGCTCATGGAACTCCATCAACCTCGTTGGCCCGCCGCTGGCCTGGAGCGGGCTGTGGACCGGGGCGCCGGTGAGGAAAAATGGAAGACCAATCATCATCATGATTGTCGACAGGATTTGGCCTTACAAGGAATTGACATCTTGCAAGTATCGGGTTGGGGGGGGGCCTGAGGTACTTTGCTGGTGGGAAAACACCGGAGCCGCGGCTTCGAAACTTCAGTGGAGGACGCACGATGAAGCGCAACATTCCCGCTCTGTTTCCGCTCGGGACCTACTTCTGCAAGAACACCGGCGGGGTTCGCGACTACCCCATGGACGAGTCGCTGATCGAGGTGCTGGGTCAGGCCAGCAAGGTGCTGGTGCAGTCCTACACCTACGAGAAGACCGATGCCGACGCCAAAGCCACGCTGCGCCTGTACCAGGCCGCGCTGGACGGCGACGTGAGGGAGAAAGGCCTCGAGATCGGGTCGGGTACGGACCTGTCGAACCTCGGCCCCGCCATGGTGACCATCAACGGCCCGTTCTGTGGCCGCATCATGGCCTACCTGGAGATCAAGGACGGCAACGCCACGCCCGCGAACCAGAAGCGGGTGAACATCGAGGTGGGCGTGACGCTGGTGATGGAGGAATAGCCTCCGGCCAGCGAGCGCAGTTCGAAGGTGCTAATCCTGGGAGGGAGGCCCCCATGGGACAGCGAGAGGACACGAGCGCGAAGAGCAGCCCGGCGCAGTGGGGCGGCGGCACCCGGGTGCATCCGCGCGCGCAGTCGTTCTTCGACGAGCTTGCCCAGGCCCGACGCGCGAAGCGGCGGATCATGCTGTCACTGGACCTCGACAGCACGGCTTTCCAGACCCTGCTGGGCGCGTCCCGCCCCCAGCAGGGCCGCACCTTGGCGGCGGTGGCGCCGCTGCCAGGTGAGGACGCGTCGCCTGTGGCGGCGCCGCCAGCCGCGGCGACCTCGAGCGACCACGGGCCGGACGGTGGCGTGGTAACGTCGTCCTCTGGGACGGCTCGATTTGGGCTGAACGTGCTGCACGCACACGAGCTTCGCTGGCAGGGGGGCATCGGGGTCGTCCAATCGACAAAATACGGGGTCGGTGACCAGCCGTTCGTGGACGCAGCCCGCCTCGGCGCCAGAGTGGTGCGCCAGCACGGCTCGCGCGACCTGCTCTGGGGCCAACTGACTCCAGCCCATCCCTCGCCGGTGACCGAGTCACAGATGAACGGGCAGGCCTCGGTTCCCCTGGCCTCAGGCGTCGCCGGGGCGCTGCAGTTCGGTATCGGCAGCAGCGGAGCGGCTCAGCTCAACGTGACGCGCCTGGCCGAGGTGATGGGCGACGCCAAGGCCAACAGCGTGAAGTTGGTCTTCACCTTCCTGTACTTGGGTGGCAGTGGCAAGACCACGTCCCACCTCCCTCCGCAGCCTGGTGCTCGTGAGTACGACTCCAGCGATGTGGAATACACCAACCCACCCTCATCGCCCAAAGCCACCATCGACTGGGACGGCGCCGGCAAGATCGGGCAGAGCTTCTTCTCCGAGGTGCCATGGGAGCTCGACCACCAAGGCCAGACCAGCCCTTCCGGGGCGTTCGCGTTTCCGGTCCATTCCAGCGACGCCGCGCTCACACCCGACGAGTGGTTCAGCGACGCGCTGGACCCCGCCTGCCCCTACAAGCGGGAGTACATCGGCCTGATCGCGACACAGACAGCGAAGCTGCTGTTGGCTGCGGCGGCGGCGATGTCGGTGGACCTGGCCGACGTGGTGGAGGCCATCGAGATCTTCAACGAGACTGATATCCGGGACTTCTGGTCGGACCCCTCCGGTGCGCAGGACATGACCGCAGCCGGAGAGAAGTGGGGACGTGCCTATCTGCACGCAGCTTGGGCGTTCCGGCAGGCGCTGGGACCATCCGATGTGAAGCTTTGGATGCCGGGGATCGCATCGTACCGGGCGAACCAGGGGGGCGACTGGGCGGACAAGTTGGCGTACGTGGACGGGTTCGTCCAGGGGATGGTGTACGAAGCGACCGATGCGGTGGACGCGCTCGGGTGGGACTCCCAATCGGTTCTCGAGGCGTTCCCGTCACTCGTCCAGGGAATCGACCTCCATTGGTACCACCAGGAGGAAGAGCTGCTCCACATCGGGTTCTTGACGCTGGAGTTGGCGGAGCTGCGTGACAAGATCACCTGGGCCATGGCGGAATACAACGACGAACTGCTCGGTGGCGAGTTCGATGACTTCCCCATCTCGGTGTTCGAGTCCGGCTGGGCGCTGGGAGACCCCCTCCCGGCTGGCGTGGCGGGCATGAGCGCCGCGGACCAGGAGGGCTTTCAGGCGGCCGAGGTCTGGCGGCGGATTGGCGGCGCGCTGGCCGGAGGGGCCGACATCGTGAGCTGGCACTCCTGGATGTCGTTGGACAGCGGTGACTACGAGAAAATGGGGCTGCGAGACGACACACAGCTGTCGAGGGCACCCGCCTCGGATGCCGTCCCCCGACCTGCATGGTTCGCCTACGCTGTGCTGGCCTCCGTCTTGGGAGATCGGGTTGCCAGTGGCCGGATGGTGCTGCCGGCGGTCTCGAGCCGCGCTCAACTCCGGGTGGGGCTCACCCGCAGTCCCGACCTGTACGGCGCGGTGGTGTTCGAGCTGCAGCTTAGTGGCGCGTCCTCCACCGTCGCAGCTGGCTGGGCCTACCTGGTGTTGCGTGACCCCTCGGTCGAGAGCCAGTCGAACCTGGTGGCCACGCCTGCCGCGGGTGTCGGTCGTGCTGCTGGCATCCAGGTCTATGGGCCCCGCTGGCTCTCTCGCGAGCTGTCCCCGGGCACGCCCCGGAAGCTTCCAGTCTGGAGCGTCTCCACCGCGCCGACCACGATCCCTTGCGCACCGTTCATGGTCGAACCGAGCTGGGCGCCGGTGCTGTATTTGTCCTCCCGGCGGCTGGAGTGGCAAGTGGTGCGGACGGCTACGTCTGCTTCTCCCACGGTCGCAGAGCGATTGTACTCCAGGCCGGCCTGGATGGACGACCCGGGGTGCCCGCTGCCGGGTACCGAGCGGGGATAGGCGCGTGTCACGACTCCCCGCGGGCACGCTGTGCGCCCTGCTCGCTATGTCAGCGATGACACAATGGGCGTGCGACCCTCCCGACTCGGGCGAGCCGAAGACCCCGGGCGAGACAGGGGGTGTGGAGACGGGGCTACCTACGGATAGCCCCGAAGGGGACAGTTCGGATACCGAGGCCGATAAACAACACGACACCGTCCTCCCCAACGACACCGAGGACACCGCGCCCCCCGCCCCCGCCGGCGGTGTGTTCGAGTGCGGCACCTGGGAGACCAGCCCGGCCCTGTTGGGCGAGTACCGCATGAGCGAGGCCGACGCGATGCTGGACTACGAGTCCGTGTGGGGCTTCACGGCGGGTCTTGGCATCGACAACGACATGGACGGCTGCACCGATGTGATGTTGATCTCGAACCTCAACACCCATCAGGGCTACTACAAGTACAACTGGCTGATCCCAGGGACGGTGTGGGGCGAACTGCTGGTAGAGGACGAGGCCACCGCCCTGGTGCACGACGCGGACGACCACTACATGGAGTGGGTCAGCTCCGGCGACATCGACGGCGACGGACTCCACGATGAATGGCTGTTCGGCGCCTGGAATGCCGATGCCGCTGACGGATTCGCTGGTGCGGCCTACGTGTTCGACGCACCCCTGGAGGGAGACGTCACAGAAGCGGATGCCTCGGCGACGATCTGGCCTCCAGACGACAGCGAGCACTTTGCACAGGCTGTGGGCGCTGGCGACGCCAACGGTGATGGCTTGGACGACATCGCCGTAGGGTGGGCACTCGGTGGCGAACTCCCGCACCGGGTCCTGTTGTTCGAGTCTCCGCTTGCGGCAGAGGTCAGCTCATCCGATGCGGTGGCCACAATCGAGGACCATGAGGGCGATTACTTTGGGAGCTACCTCGAATTCGAGAGCGATCTGAACGCCGATGGCTTCGACGACCTCGTGCCGTCCTCCCACTACGCGGGGATCAGTGCCGGAGCGGTACATGTGTTCTATGGGCCTGTGCAAGGCCTGCTCGAGCCCGCCGACGCTGACCGTACCCTCGAGGGTGAGCATTCGAACCTGCAGACAGGGCGCGGCTTCGACGGTGGCGAGGACGCGAACCATGATGGCTATGACGATCTGCTCATCGCGGCACCAGTCGGCAGCAACCCCAAGGTGTACCTCGTGCATGGGCCCGTGAGCGCCACCGAGACCCTCGCGGATGCTGCTGCGGTGTTCAGTGGCGCGAGTCGCCTCGGCTACGATGGCTGCCTGTCCATGTCCCAAGACATGGACGCCGATGGCTACGTGGACATCGCGCTGTGCTCCGAGAACCACGGTGGCTACAGCTCCGACCCTCGCGGCGCCGCCTTCCTGTTCTACGGCCCAGTCTCGGGCGCCATCGATGTCGCGGACGCCGACGCGGTGTTCTTCGAGGACGATCACGACTGGGATCACGCCAACGTGGCCGGCTTCGTGGTAGGCCTCGAGGATGCTGACGGCGACGGCTTCGGCGACCTGCTCATCGGCCCAGGGGGCGCCGGACCAGCGTTCTTGTTCCGCGGGGGCCCTCGCTGATGTCCCAACACCCCCGAATCAGGGTTCGAGACCTGTTCTGGGAGTTGCGCGTGGTCCGCGAGGCCCTGCGGGACGTGTACGAACGCGATCCGCTGGATTTTCTCGCCGAAGGTGGCCAGCGTCCGGAGCTTTCGCACTGGTGTGAGGCCGAGGGGCTCGACACCGAAGTCGTCACAGCACTGCTGCGGCGAGAGCTGTCGCCACTCTACCCCGCCTTTGGGACCCTCCCCTCCCGTTCCCCGACACATGACCTGCGCGCCCTGGGGGCGGCCCTGGTCGACTGCGACAGCGCCGAGCTGGAGCTGCTGGTTCCCCACCTGGTGACGCAGCTGTTGGCGGGACGCCCAGTGTACGACCATCAGGAGGGCCCATGGCCCGAGCTGGCCCTCGCTCGGTCGGGCGAACGCGACGAGGGCATGGCTGCCCTGCTGTCCGGCTACGACCGGGCCATGCGTGGCCGTCCACGCCGTGCGCAGAACCCCGAGGCGGCCTTGTGGCAGCGGCTGAGGCGCCACCTGCGGGCGTTCCATGCCCGCCGCTTCCTGGGCCTGGCCGTGGAGCCGCTGCTGTCGCTGAGCCTTCAGGTCGAGGCCAGCCACCTCGATCCGGCGCTGCTGCAGGAACTGGGCCAGCTCATCGTCCAGCGCGGCGACGTCGTCCGCAGCAGCACCGAGCTCGGAGAGCTGGTCGCGCTGGCCCGGGTTGCTTTGGGCCGAGAACCGCCCGCACCGCCACCGGGTGATGGCGGGGCGAGCTTCGACGACGCCCTCGAATCTGTGGAGCGGCAGGCCGAGGAGCTGGACGAGCGACTACGCCCCTTCGGCAAGCGGGCCGTGATCCACATCCAGGATCGGGACGCGCGTGACCTGGATGGCCCCATCGTAGTTGTGGTGGTCGCCAAGCCCTGCGGACAAGAGCCCGCTCCAGCGAACGAGCCACCGCTGACCTTGCCCGACACCTGCGAGACCTGTCACGCTTCACCAGGTCTCCGCGAACGTCTCCACGGGCTCCGTGGCCGTCTGCCTCGGAGCCTCACCGAGCTGCGACCACCCGACGAGCTCTGCCCTGTACCCCCGTGAGGGGTCGGGCCCACGCCCGACCCCGAAACGAGAGACCACTATGCGCACCGTCCCCACCACCCTGATCCTCTGCCTGCTGGCGCTGGGCTTCACCACGAGCTGCGGCGACAAGGACGACACCGGCACGCCGCCAGAGGCGGATGCCGACACCGACGGGGATGCTGACAGCGACTCCGATGGGGACATGGACGCCGACTCGGATGCCGATGGGGACAGCGATGCGGACTCGGACACGGACGCTGATGGAGACACAGATCCGGGGATCGAGTGCGACGTGGACATCGACATCGACGTAGACACGGACATGGACGTGGACTGCGATGTGGACACGGACACAGACGCCGACTCGGTGGCTGGCATCGACGTGAACACGGTCAGCACGGTGTTCTACGGCGAGGGCGGTGGTCACCTGCTGGGCACCTCGTTGGCCGGAGGGGGGGACATCAACGGCGACGGCCAGGACGACATCGTGTTGGGCTCCACGGCGATGGGCGCGTATGTGTTCCACGGGCCCATCGACCATGATGCCGAGCTGTCCGATCATGACGCCTACATCGCCACCGGGCTCGACGCGTTGAGCTTCGTGGGCGATCTGAACGCCGATGGTTTCGACGATCTGCTGCTCGGGGATGAGTACTGGACCCCAGACGGGCACTATGGTCGCATGGATGGTGCGGCCTATCTGTTCTATGGGCCGGTGAGCGGGGAGATCACCGCGGCGGATGCCGACGCGCTGCTGGTAGGGTCCACCTCGGACCACGCCGGGGAGGTGCTCGATGGCGGCGGAGATGTGGACGGTGACGGGCTCCCCGACTTCCTGGTGTCCGGGGTCAGCTTCCCTGGCGGTGACCAGTACGGAGTCGTGTACCTGCGATACGATGCTCCCCTCGGCTCCGTCTGCCTGGCTGACTCCGACGCCCGGCTCATCGGGGGTTCTCAAGGCGATCTGGCGGGGTACTCAGCGGCACTCGCGGGCGATGTCGATGGTGACGGCCATAGCGATGTCATCGTTGGTGCGGTCCTGGACGATGGGGGCGAGGAAGACGGGGGTGGTGCCTACCTGTTCTTGGGACCAATCTATGGCGATCGATTCACCGCCGAGGCGGACGCTGCGATGTTCGGAGAGCGCTCGGCGACGGGTGCTACATATGACAGGGACGCGGCTGGTTCAGCTGTGGGTGCTGCGGGTGACCACAACGGTGATGGGTACGGAGATGTGCTCGTCGGAGCCGATGGTGACAGCGAGGGGCAAGACCACTCGGGGACGACCTACCTGATGTTTGGACCCATCTCTGGTCAGAGTGTGCTCTGCCACGATGCTCCCGCGCGTCTTGTCGGAGAGGGCGCGCTCGATTCTTCAGGAACCTCTGTCGGATCCGTTGGTGACCTCGATGCCGATGGAAGGACGGACATCGCCATCGGGGCCCACTCCGAGTCGTCCTCGGGTACCGCCGCTGGGGCTACCTATCTCTTTCTTTCGCCCATCATGGGAACGATCTCGCTTGGGGCCGCAGACTACAAGCTGGTTGGTGGACTCTGGGGTGAGAATCTCGGCCAGGCGCTATCCTATGCAGGTGACGTAGATAATGATGGCCGAGACGACCTCCTGGTGAGCGGCGACGGCGAATCGTCGACCGTCGACCGTGCCGGTGCGGCCTACCTCGTCTGGGGGGCGTCCTTCTGACCCTGGTTCGCCGAGGTACCCAGCGGGCCGGAACCGGCGACCTGCTTGCGCTGTGGGTCCGCACGCTCATTGGCCGAGCCAATTGGCAGGCTGTAGGTTGAGAGACCGCTACCGATGAAGGTCGGCGAGGGTCGCACGTCTAGGAGCAGGCACAGCGGTGCGGGGTTTTCCTCCGGATCGGCCCTAGGCACGGTGACCTCGAGGGTGGCTGTCCTTGTGACCGTGGCGGTGGTCCACCCACCCCCGTCATTGCGGCCGCCGGACCAGTCCACGAGCTCACCTTCAGGGTAGTTGAGCCGATCGGCTGGCGTCGTGGTGGATGGGTCGACGTCGGGGATCAGCGACAGCAGGCGCCATGACTGCGTGGCCAGTTTGGACAGCTCGAGCCGAAGATCGTCACCGCTGGTGCAGCGGAGCTCGTCCTGCCAGGCGATCAAGGCGTAACGCCCTGCCTGGATCGGAGTCTCTTCGCCCGGCCGTAACTGGCTCGACGTCGCCAGGACGCCGTCGAAGGTCGAGGCGTAGCGTTCAATGGCGGTCAGGCGCAGCGCGACTCCGCGGGCGTTGTCGGCGAAGATCGGCTCGATCATCCCGGTCTGGTGAAGTAGCCAGGCCAGCCGACGCACCGAGTACCAGGCCGGGCGTCGCCAAGCGTGGTCTTCTTGAAGGAAGTCTTCGGAGTCAGCAGGGTTGTGCCAATCCTCTCCACTCGCCCAGGGATTGAACGCGTCATTCCTGATCCCGGACGACGCCAGCATCAGCCATTTTCCATCCTGCTGCTCGGTCTGGCCCTCCTGCTTGGTCTGGTCCGCCAACGTCGCCATGTGGGTGTACTGGAACGCCGTCTTCGCCCCTCGTGCCAGGCTGTAGAGCAGGCGACGAACAACCATCCCAGCCTGGTACTTGGGGGTGGTGCCGCCGTAGTACTGGTCTCCCGGGTTTGTCTTGCTGGGGATGTGGTCTGGCACCAGTGGGAGCTCGGCGGGGAACCCGATGGCCCCCATGGTCCAGGCCAACTCCAGCCCCGCAAGGCTGTCGAGCTTCTCGAACAGCTGATCGAGTTCTTCACCGAGCTGCACCTCGTCCCGATAGTTGTCGAACCACCCCGACGAGCCGACGTTGGCGTAGAAGTCAGTCTGATGGAAGAAGTGCAGGCCCACCTGGTGCAGCAGCAATGATGGAGCGGGCTCCTTCGAGGACCAGACCCGTGGAGGCCAGTAGGTCAGCTCATCCTGTGCCGCGATGGTGGCGGCCCAATCCTGGGCGTGATCCTTGACGCCTTCCTCGGACCAGAACCGCTGCAGGCGGTTGCATTCCGCCGGCAGCCCGATGCCCGCAGAGGCCTGTAGCCAAACCAGCGCTTGCTCCCAGTGGTTCTCCGTGCCCACCCATCCCAGCAGGTCGCTGAAGTGGAACCGGATGCGAGAGCCGAAGGCCTGCTGGATTGGACCACCAAGCAGCGCCATGTAGCGCCCGTATTCACGGCCCGCGGGATTGTCCGGCAGCGCCGGACCGCCCCAGTAGTGGTCCATCTCGTTGCTGTACTCCAGCCCGGGCAGGACCTCTTCGAGACCGACGCCGTACCCGGACATGGTGGCGTCGATCAGCTGCAGGTAGTCCGCAACAGCAGCAGCGTAGGCGGCGACACCCAGGCACTTGCGTCGGGCGCATTCGGCGTCGTAGAGGCTCGCCCCGTCATCGGTGACGGTGGGGTAGATGTTCAGCCCGAAGCCCTGGTATACCGTGGCGCTGCCCGGCGAGTGATCGTACCAGTACCAGTCGTGCCAGCCATCCCCTGCGGGAACCGTGAGGTAGCGTTGGTGGGTCGGGCGACCTGCTTCGATGTCTTCCCAGGTGTAGGTGTCTCCTTGGCTGTTCGTGAGCAGGCTTCTCGTCCCGAACGGGCTACCGCCTCCCGTGTTGAACAACAGGCCGATGATCTGGACCCCGAACCACCAACCGCAGATTAAGGGCCAGGTGAAGCGGGCCATGTTGGCGCAGTCGTCCCCCAGGACGTGGTCGTTCATCTCCCAGGGCGGGACGATGCGGTCGGTCTCAGGGTCCGACCGCCAGCAGATGCGGTCCCAGGAGATGTCCGCGTCATTGAGATGACGGATCACGCCGATGCCAGCCCGCGCGACGTCTCCGATGATCTGATGGACCTGGCCGTACTGGGTGTCGGAACGTGGCGACGAGACGTCGGAGCTGTAGGTCAAGCTCGGGTTGGTCAGGCCCAGGCTGGGGTGCGGATCGACGTTGGCGTCACCCCCCTCGGCCAGCGAGACCGCGTCCTCGCTGTGGTCGATGGCATCCCAGAGCCACGAAGCGACTTCGGCATCGTCGGTATCGAAGAAGGGGTGCGGTTCCACACCTCTGTAGCGAAACTCCACGAACAGCGTGACGAGGTCGTCCACGCTCTGTACCCGTGCGCGCAAGCGATTCCGGGCACCCACCGCGCCGGTGGCCAATCCGGGGGATGTCCTCACGCTCCGTTGACCGACGGGGCCACCAAGCAGCGTCTCGACCCCGACCCGCGATTGCTGGTCGAACCGTCGCGGCCCGTCGCCAAAGCGAAGTGACTCCCCGGCCTTGCCGGTCAGCCCCTCGAAGCCCTTGACCTTCCATGAACCGGACTGGGCGTTGCCGGAGTCGTCGTCCCACTTCTGTGCCATGGTCTCACCTCCCGCTCACGGGTGCAGCCGCACCCGCGCCAGCCGGAGGCGTGTGGCGAACGCGGCCCGCCTCCGGCCGAACGATGTCGTCCCGAGCGATCCTCCCTGGGGCGTTCAGCTCCAGAGCTTCAGGTGGATGGAGGCCGAGAAGAAGGCCGTCTCCACCGCACCGGCATCGTCGAGATCGAGGGTGAAGCGGAAGTAGCGGCCGAAGTCTGTCCGCGTGGTGTAGTCGCTCGAGATGGTGTAGCCGTTGCTGCTCTGGGCCGGCAGGATGAACCCGCCCGAGGTGAAGATCACGCCGTCGTAGCTCTTCTCGATCTTGATGCGGTAGCTGATGTTCGCGCTGGAGCGATCCTCCACCAGGATGTGGGCGGTGATCTGCTCGAGGTGCTCGGCCAGGCCCTCGAAGGTGGGGCCGAGCTGGTACTCGGTCCACGTGCCAGGCCCGGTGCCCGCGCTGGCCAGCTTGCGGCTGCGTTCGAGTTCGACCTCGAAGGCGAAGGAGGTGCCCGCCCGGGGCGGCGTAATGCTGAGCTTCCTGTCGATAGGCATGGTCGCGTCCTTTCGTGATGCGTGCGACGGGATGGGTGAATCACCAGGGCGGCCGCCGCTCCGACCCCACAGAAGGACGGTACACGTTCGGAGCACCGATCGCGGAACAGTCGACCACAGATCTGGCAGCCACTGTCGACATCCGGTTCTGGTGGCGGACGGGCAAGCCCACCACGTGATGTCGAGGTAGTTGGACTCGGATACTCAGCGCACCGAACCCGTGAAACCCGGTTAGCGAATCTGTGACGGCAGCAGCGGCGGGTGGCGTCTTGGACCTCGGCCAGCACGCATCATTCGCACAGCGAGGCTCCCTCACCGGCCCCGCCTCAGCCTCGGCCTCCGCACCGCCTCCACCTCGACCTCCACCCAATACCTCCCCCATGACCCCGAAGGCGGGCCGTACGGGTCGTGGTAGACCGCTGATCCCGTCCACTCCGGATCCATCGCGTTTCGGCGTCATGGGCCCGGCGGTTCAGGTGAGGCACCACAGCGGCAACAGGAACGTACGCTCATCGAACTGCGCGGACTCACCGTTGTGGACAATCACCCGGTACGGGATGGCCAACCCCAGGCCGGCATGGTCAGCGTCGAAGGCCTCCAAGCCCCTCAGCCACTTCAGCTGGAAGCGCTCCCCGAGCTTGATCTCGAAGGGGATGTGGTAGCCGCGGTTGGACACGACCAGATCCACCTCGGACACCGCGGTCTTGCTCCAGAAGCGCAGCACGGGCGCCGTGGGCTCGAGGGCACACCACTTGGTGATCTCACAGATCACAGCGAGCTCCATGTACGCTCCCAGCATGCCCGAGGCCTCGAGCAGCCGCAGGTCCTCGAAGCCCCGCAACCCCCAGAGCAGTCCGGGATCCGAGAGGTAGAGCTTGGGTGCCTTGATCACCCGCTTGACGGGATTGACCGCGAAGGCATCCAAGCGCTGCAAGTTGTAGGTCTGCTCCATCAGCCCTGCGTACTTGCGCAACGTCACCGAGGTGGTGCCCACCTCCTGGGCTGCGGGCTCCCACTTGAAGGGGCTGCCGGTGCGAGCTGCGACCTGGCGCAGACAGGCTCGAAACAGGGCCACGTTCCCCACCGCCGCCAGGCTCTGCACGTCCTTCTCGATGTAGGTTGAGAGGTAGTCGCGCACCCACAGCTCGGGTTGGTCGGAGCTGCTGGGCTCAGGGAACAGGGGGTGACAAAGGTGGGAGGCGGCGTAGGTCTGTCGTGCCGGCGCATCCCAGCGGGCGCGCTCCACCATGGCGTCGAAGTCCTGGGGGGAGAACGAGCCCGACAGGAGCTTGGACATGGCAGGCTCGAGGGAGTCGCCCACGGTTGTCCTTCGCAAGAAATTCATCCGCGCCACCAACGCCATCAGCCCGGCGGTTCTCGAGCCAGCCACGGTGGCTCCGCTCGCAGCCAGCCCGATGCGATCGTCGCTGCAAGGGTCACCCGCGCTCGCCTGGATGCCCTCGAACGCCGCGCTGCTTTCGCCAGGTGCACCTCGGCGACGACGAGGACTCGACGATCCGGAGGGGCCGGCAGGCGGACGACGAGCCGGCGGTCAGGCAGCGTCGCGCCACTCGTACCGATGATGGAGGGCGCCCACCCGTGGCAGGGCCACGATGGCGGCTTCTCCTGATGGCCTCGTCGAAGGAGAACGCCCCTCGGGAGCGTCCTTCTCCAGGGACAGGTGGCAACGGTCGTGGTGATGGTAGTCGACGTACCGCCGGAGCAGCCTGCGTAGGTGCACCTCTCCCAGGACCGACGCGGTCCGCATGGACGCGGTCCGCATGGACGCGGTCCGCATGGACGCGGTCCGCATGGACGCGGTCCGCATGGACGCGGTCC
>CALDOK010000199.1 GCA_937912125.1 uncultured Pseudomonadota bacterium | reverse complement strand
TTGCGCGGCGTTGTACCGTGGCGACCTCTGGGCGCCATCGGTACGAACGGCGCGGCCCTGGACCGCCTACGGTCGGTCCAGGGCGTGTTAGGAAACGCACATGTCCAGGCCCCGCATCCTGATCGTGGACGACGAGCCCTCCATCCGCCGGGTGCTGGCGGCCCACCTGCGCCGGGACGGCTATCAGGTCGACGACGCCGAGCACGGCGGCCAGGCCATCGAGCGGCTCGAGGCTCAGCCCTACCACCTGCTCGTCACCGACCTGCAGATGCCCGAGATCGGCGGCCTGGAGCTGCTCGCGTGGTGCCGCGCCGAGCTCCCGGAGATCCCGGTGATCATCATCACCGCCTTCGGCACCGTGCACTCGGCGGTCGAAGCCCTCAAGCTCGGGGCCCACGACTACATCACCAAGCCCTTCGACCTCACCGAGCTCCGCAACGTCATCGGCAAGGCCCTGGCCCACCGCGTGCGCGTCGGCGACAAGCCCCGCCGCGAACCCGACGGTCGCTTCGCCCTGGTGGGCCGCACCGAGTCGATGCAGTACGTCTACGACCTGATCGAGCGGGTGGCCGCCTCCCCCAGCACGGTCCTGATCCAGGGCGAGAGTGGTACGGGCAAGGAGCTGGTAGCGCGCGCGCTGCACGATCAGTCCCCCCGCAGCGCTAAGCCCTTCATCCAGGTCAACTGCGGCGCCATCCCGGCCAACCTGTTCGAGTCCGAGCTGTTCGGTCACGAACGGGGTGCCTTCACTGGTGCGGTGAGCGCCAAGCCGGGTCGCTTCGAGCTGGCCGACAACGGCACCCTCTTCCTCGACGAGATCTCCGAGCTGCCCAAGGAGATGCAGGTCAAGCTGCTGCGGGCGCTGCAGGAGCTCAGCTTCGAGCGGGTGGGCGGGCTGCGCACCATCCATGTGGACGTGCGGGTAGTGGCCGCCACCAACGTGGACCTCCAGGCCGAGGTGGCCGCGGGGCGCTTCCGCGAAGATCTCTTCTACCGGCTCAATGTGGTGCCCATCACCATCCCGCCACTGCGTGAGCGGCTGAGCGACATCCCGCTGCTGGTGCAGCACTTCCTGGCCAAGTACAACCGCCGCCTGGGCCGCAGCGTCGCCTCGGTCGACCCCGGCACCATCGAACAGCTGGCCACCTGGCACTGGCCAGGAAACGTGCGCGAGCTCGAGAACGTCATGGAGCGCGCCGTGCTGCTGGCCGACGGCCCCACCCTCGAGCCCCGCGACCTCCACGGCGTCGGTAAGGCCGTCGCCAACCCCGAAGGTTCCCCCGAAGCCGACCAGCTCGACCTCAAGGAATACGTGCGGCTCCACACAGCCCGCCTCGAGCGCAGCCGCATCCAGCGGGCCCTGGACCGTGAGCACGGCAACGTGACCCAGGCCGCCCGCCGCTTGGGCATCAGCCGCAAGGGTCTGCAGACCAAGATGAAGGCCTACGGCCTGCGCGACCCCGAGCGCAGTGGTGAGGCCAGCCCGTGACCGCAGCCTTGACGCTGGCTATGCGGGAACGTACGCTCCACTCCTCCCAGGAGATGCCGATGGCACGCCCCCCTCTGGCCCTCACCGCCGCCGCCTTGGTGCTCTGCACCAGCACCGCCCAGGCGGCCGAGGTCACCGAACTGCCCCCCTGGCTGCGGGGCGACATCGTGATCGACTACGGCTTCCAGCACCAGGCCGGCAGCCTCTACGAAGGCAGCGAGCGCGTGGGATCGCGCAGCTTCGAGCAGCACACCGTCACCTACCAGGGCCAGTTCTCCGCAGGCCCCGGCGTGGCCGTGTTCTTCGAGCTTCCACAGCACCTCAGCACGCGCCTGGCCTTCGCAGAAGCCAACCAGATGGTCTTCGATCCCAGCACCGAGCAGGGCACGATGATCGAGACCGAGCCCATCGAGGGCCTCGAGCCCATCAAGGGCAAGGGCACCGACGGCCTGTGGCTGGGCATCAAGGGCACCCCCTTCTCCGAGGCGTTCGAGCAGCGGGGCAACAGGGCCACCTGGCTCATCGAGGCGGCCTTCCGCACTCGCTCCGACAACAACTTCTACGAGCTCGCCGACGGCGACCTCCGAGGCGCGGGCGTGGGCGGCGGCGGCACCCGGCTGAGCATGGCCTTCAGCACCACCCGCAACGTCGCGCAGCCCTACATCGCATTCCGCTACACCCGCACCCGCACCCTCGACGACATCACCCTGTACGACGAGTCAGGCGAAGTCCTCGGCAGCGGCGTGGAGTTCAACCCCGCCGACACGGTCTGGATTCGCACGGGAACCGAGATCGTGGCCCACGACAACCCGGAGGCCCACAGCCGCTTCTCCATCGATCTGCGACTGGGCTTCGGCTACTCCACCTGGCAGACCGTCCCCAGCGGGCTCTACCTGCCCTCGGTGCTCTCCACCAGCCGATCGGTGCCGGCCACAGAGAGCGAGTACACCTGGGCCTCAGGGGGAGTGGGCTTCTACCACCAGGCCTTCGAGTACATGAAGTGGAAGCTGGTGGCCGACCTCACCTACATGGCGCCCCACCAGATCGAGCACCACTACCCCATCAGCACCGGGGCCGACACCTTGGACCTCACGCTGGGCGGCGGCGTCGAGATCCTGATCCGCTAGGACGCGCCCTTCAGCTGTTCCTTGAGCTCGAGCAGGGCGCGGTAGACGTCACGCTTTGGCAGGTCCCAGGCCGCGGCCAGCGCCGCCGCTGCGCCCTTCTGCCCTTCGGCGACACCCTCAGCGCTGGCGACCACCAGCGCCTCACCGGGACCGACCACCAGGGTGACCTCGCCCTTGAGCCGCCGCTCGGCCAGGGCCGCGGCCAGCAGCGGCAGCTGATCCAGCAGCACCTCTTCGTGGATCTTGGTGAGCTCGCGGCACAGGCAGGCCTGGCGATCCGGGGCCAGCTCGGCCAGCTCGGCCACCAGGCGTGGAGTGCGCCCTGCGGACTCGAAGAACACCAGGCACATCCCGCTGGCCAGCCCGGTCTCGAGGAAGCGGCGGCGCTGCCCGGGCTTGCGCGGCGGAAAGCCCAGGAAGGCCGACGGGACCGCCGGAAGACCCGAGATGGCCAGGGCCGTGGTGACCGCTGAGGGGCCCGGGATCCCGCGCACCTCATGTCCCTGGGCGTGGGCGGCAGCCACCAGGGGCTGACCGGGGTCCGACAGGCCGGGCGCGCCTGCGTCCGACAACAACAGCACTACAGCGCCCTGCTGCAGCAGCTCGAGAGCGCCCTCGAGCCGTCCCCGCTCGTTGTGCGCGTGGGACGAGACGATGGTGGGCGCCGGGACGCCCAGCGCGCTGCAGAGCTTGCGCGCGACCCGGGTGTCCTCCGCCAGGATCAAGGCCGCCTCACCCAGGGCAGCCACCAGGCGAGGGGTCGCGTCCTGGAGGTTCCCGATGGGCGTAGCGGCGACGAGCAGTGGCATGGGGCTGGGCTATTCGGCGTCGAACGCGTCGTCGAGGAACTCCACGCGCCAGTGGCCATCATGGATCTCGACCGTGGCCACCATGAAGGCCGCCTCCTCGAGGGGTCCCCGGTAGTCGTCCAGGTACATCTGCGCAGCCCTGGCGATCCGCCGCTGCTTGGCGGGCCCCACGGCCTCGAGCCCGCCGACAGCGTCCACGGCGCGAGCCTTGACCTCCACGAAGCGCAACGCGCCAGCCCGGACCACGATCAGATCGATCTCACCGGCCGGACAACGCCAGCTGTGCTCGAGCACCCGCCAGCCCTCGGCCTGGAGCAGCTCGGCCACGTGAAGCTCCGCCGCCAGCCCAGTCTGCTGGGCCAGGCGGCGGTGCTCCGCGCTGCGCATGGACGCTAGCGGATGACCTTGAGACGGGCGGACTTGCCGCGGCGGCCACGCAGATAGTAGAGCTTGGCGCGACGCACGCGGTGCCGGGCCATGATCTCGATCTTGGTCACGTTGGGACTGTCGATCGGGAAGATGCGCTCGACGCCGACGTTGTAGGAGATCTTCCGCACCGTGAAGGTGGAGCGATGGCCGCCCTGCCTGACGGAGATGACCATGCCTTCGAAGACCTGGATACGGACCTTTTCCTTGGTCTTGATCTTCTCGGCGGTGCGGCCGGACTTACCACCGAGGGTGAGCTCGACGATGCGGCAGTGGACGCGGACCTTGTCGCCAGGGCGGACGTCGACGTCGTTCGTGCGGGGGAAGTCCGCCTGTTCGATCTGCTGAATGGAGACCATAATAACCTCGAGACGCGCACGGCCCGCACGATGGGCGGGCCGGAAACCGCGGCGTATTAGCTCTCGCCCACCCCTCTGTCAACCAGAAGGGTCAGCCCTTGTCCTCGACGAGCAGATCGGGTCGCAACCGCCGCGTCCGCGCGCGGGCCTGATCTCTGCGCCAAGCCTGAATCTCTGCATGGTGACCCGACAGCAGCACCTCGGGGACCTCCCAGCCGCGATGCTCCCTCGGCCGGGTGTACTGTGGGTACTCGAGCAGGCCCTCCTGGAAGGACTCCTCGACCTTGCTGTGAGCGCAGCCCAGGACCTCAGGTAGCAGTCGAGCGACGGCGTCGATGATCATCAGCGCGGGCAGCTCACCCCCGGTGAGCACGAAGTCCCCCAGCGACACCACCTCGTCCACCAGGTGCTCGGCCACCCGGTGGTCGACGCCCTCGTAGTGACCGCAGACCAGCACCAGGTGCGGCAGCTCGGAGAAGCGCTGTGCGGTGGCCTGGCGGAAGGGAGCGCCGGCGGCGTCGAGCAGCACCACGCGGCTGTCGGGACGCCTCAGGGCGCCGATGGCGGCGTCCAGGACGTCGACCCGCAGCACCATGCCGCTGCCGCCGCCGTAGGGCTCGTCGTCGCACTGACGGTAGTTGCCGCGCCCGTGGTCGCGGATGTCGTTCAGCCCGACCTGGATCAACCCCTTCTCCTGGGCCCGACCCAGGATGGAGTGCTCCAGCGGGCTGCTGCAGAGCTCGGTGTGCAGGGTGAGGATGTCGAAGCGCATGGGCTATTCCCCCTGAACCACGCCGTCCTGGCGGACGACGATGACCTCGCCGACCTCGACGATGCGGTCGAGGAGCACCGGGACGTAGCAGGTGCCCTCGGGCCCCAGGACCTCCCAGACCTCCACCGGTGCGGTCTGGTGGACCTCGACCAGGCGCCCTAGGGTCTGGCCCTCGACGGTGCGCACCTCTCGGCCCATCAGGTCCTCGACGTACCAGCTGCCGTCTTCGGGCTCGGGTAGCTCGTCGCGGGGAGCCAGGATCTGCCAGCCGACCAGCTTCTGGGCGTCCTCGGGGGTCTGCAGCCCGGAGGCGCGCCCCAGGACTCGGCGTCCGGCCCCGGGCCGGGCCTGGAGCGTCACTTCGCGCTCGACGCCGTCAGGCGACCGCAGGGTGACCTGACGAGGTCGGTCGTACAACCAGGAGCTGTCCGGGTTGTCGAGCCACAGACGCAGCTCGCCGCGGACGCCAAAGACGCCCGCGACGTGTCCCATGACCCAGAGTTCGGTGCCCACCGCGGCGGGACCTACTCTTCGGCGCCGGCCTCGGCGATGGGCTGGACCTGGGTGTTGACCAGCTCGAGCATGGTCTTGCGGCGCCCGGAAGCGGCTCCGATGACCTGCCTGATGGCCTTGATGACCTGGCCGTCGCTGCCAACGAGGCACTCGACGTCGTCGTCGTGTACCTGCAGCTCGACGATGATCACGGTCTCGCCTTCGACGGCGTTGACGCGCACCTCATCGGGCTGGGAGACGACGCTGCGGGCGAGGAAGTCTACGAGCTTCTGCACGCTAGCTCTCCACGGGGGCGGCGGCGGCGCTGCGCGCCTTGACGACCAGCTGAGAGACGGTCTCAGAGGGCTGCGCACCCACGCCGATCCAGTAGTCCACGCGCTCGAGGTCGACCTTGATGACGGGGGGGGTGGTCATGGGATCGTAGTGGCCGAGCTTCTCGATGAAGCGACCATCGCGCGGAGCGCGGGAGTCGGCGGCGACGATACGATAGAAGGGCTTCTTCTTGGCGCCCATGCGGGTGAGGCGGAGGCTGACGGCCATGTTCTTCCCCAAGGGAGAGAGAGAGATTTCGATCCGGACGGGAGCAGCTGGGCGAACGGGTCCTCGAGCCCAGAGCTCACAGGCGGGCGGCACTTAGTCGGCGCTCGGTGCGGCGTCAAGCTCACGGTGCATGCTGGGTCCGCAGAGCAGCCGGCCACCAAGCATCATTCAGGTCGTTGCCCCGAGAGCTGGTTTCCGGGTAGCGTGTGGCCACCTTCACCGCGCCGGAGTCGCCATGACCCCTCGTCTCGCCCTCGCCAGCTCCTTGCTCCTCCTGCTGGGCTGCCCGCCTCCAGAGGACACCGAGAAGCCCGACGACACCAACGTCGAGGACACCGGAGAGCCCGAGACCTACCCCGAAGGGTGCATCACGGTGGACGGAGCGGGCGGCTACGCGTCCCTGAACGATGCCATCCACCTGGCCGACGAGGGCGACACCATCGAGGTCTGCGAGGGCGAGTTCCAGGAGGCCGTGGTGGTGGACAAGCCGGTCCACATCGTGGGTGCGGGGGTGGACCTCACCACCTGGAGCGCCCCCGAGGGCGAACCCGCGTTCTTGTTCGCGGCGGTCACCGGCGCCAGCCTGAGCGGCATGGGCGTGTCCTCCACCCGTTCGGGCATCGAGATCGACGACAGCGCCGACGTGGCCCTGAGCGATCTGGCCTTCGACACCATCCCCAACTACGCCATCTCCGCCTCCGACAGCAGCGCCCTGACCATCGGCGCCTCGAGCTTCACGGCCAGCCAGTGGGGAGCAGTGAAGATCGACGGGGGAGACGCCACCGTCACGGGCAACAGCTTCTTGGACAACCTGGGCTTCGCCGTGAAGGGCAGCGGTGGCGCCGCCCTGGACATCCAGAGCAACACCATCTCGGGCACCATGTACACCGAGCTCGACGAAGAAGGTGCCATCGAGGACGGCTTCGCGGTCTTCCTCGAGGAGGCCGGCGCCTCCACCCTCAGCGAGAACACCTTCGAGGAGAACCCCATCCTGTCCGTCTGGGCCATCCAGACCGATGGTCTGTCCATGTCGGGCGACACCATCACCGGCGGGCTGTACGGCGTCTACATGATCTACGGCGACCTCGACCTGCTCGACGTCACGATCACGGACCCCACCGAGATGGGCATCCTGTACGCGGCCCCCGCCGGCGAGGCCTTCATCGCCGAGGGCCTGCAGATCAGCGGGGACCCCGAGGTGGTGAGCGACTACGCCTGGGACGAGGGCGTCACCAGCTCCATCGGCCTGTACATCGAGGGCGAGGACATCACCGTGAGCGCCAGCTCCATCTCCGGCTACAACAGCTACGGGGCCTACCTGGTGGGCAACGGCGACGCTGACGGCAGCCTGGTCCTCGAGGACGTCAGCTTCGACAACAACGGGCGCCGGGGCATCTTCTCGGCCGACATGGACGTGGTGGCCACCGGCCTGAGCATCACCAACCTGCGGGAGCTCGACGAGGACTACGACGGCGCCCTGTACATCGACCTGCCCGCGGCCTGGTACCACCAGTCCGGAAACCTCGAGCTCGACGGCGGCGCCATCTCCAACAACCAGGGCTGGGGCATCTCGGCCGCCCAGGCCAACACCACCCTGCAGAACGTCAGCTTCGTCGGCAACACCCGGGCCGGGTTCATCGACTACGCCGGCACCAGCACCGTCCAGAACAACAGCTTCACCGACGGCCTGGACGAGAGCTACTTCGGTGCCCTGTGCGCCTACCAGTCCAACGGGATGCTCGTACAGGACAACGAGTTCAGCGGCAATGGCCAGTATCGGACCACCCAGGTCTACGAGGACGCCCACGGCAACAAGACCGTCTACATCTACCACGACAAGGTCCTGGACAGCGGCCTGGACGTCTACGGGTACGACGCCACCATCACCGTCACCAACAACAGCTTCGCCAACGGCTACCTGGGCGTCCAGGCCTACACCTCCGACGCCGTGATCCGCGAGAACACGTTCTCTGGCTACACCTACGCCGCCATCTACGTGGGGGGCGAGGGCTCCGACGCGGTCACCGTCGAGGACAACACCGTCACCCAGAGCATCGGCTACGGCATGATGCTCAGCTCGGCGGACGTGGAGGTGAGCGGGCTCGAGATCACCGACGGCCAGACCGCGACCATCAGCTACGACTACTACTACAACGGCGAGCTGCTCTTCACGAGCTCCTACGAGACCTCCTACGACGCCATCTACCTCTCCTCCAGCCGCGCGCTGCTCGAGGACGTCACCATCGACAGCCCCGCCGGCGAGGGCCTGTACAGCTACAACTCCACGGTGGAGATCGAGGACGTCACCATCCGCAACGCCTCGGCGGCCACCCCCTACTCCTACGCCGCCTACTTCTACCACTACGACAGCGCACCGGAGATCTACGTCGACGGCCTGACCATCGACTCGCCCCAGGGCTACGGCGGCATCTACCTGTACACCTACAACAACACCAGCTTCACGGCCGCGGAGTTCTACGACGTGGAGATCATCGACGCCCTGGGCAGCGGCGTGGTGATGTCCACCTTCCCCGGCATCGAGGGTGAGGTCGCCAACTTCGAGGGCCTCGAGATCACCGGCTCCACCGGGGTGGCCCTGTCCATGACCAGCTCGGCCGCCAACCTCGACGACGCCGCGTTGACGGGCAACGCCGGAGGCGGCGTGAGCGCCTCGAGCAGCACCCTCGCCATGCGCGCCACGGTGGTGGAGGGCAGCGGCGCCGACGGCGTCTACGCCAGCTCGAGCACCGTGAACATCGAAGAGAGCGAGATCGTGACCAACGTGGGCGACGGCATCGACCTGCTGCTCTGCGCCGCCACCGTGACCACCAGCACCATCACCGGCAACGGCGGCTACGGCATGACCTGCACCGACAGCGCCTTCGACAGCTGCGGCGACAACACCATCAGCCTCAACACACTGGGCGACAACTTCGGCTGCGACGCCAGCTGCGGCGGCCTGCCCGACCCCGACACCGGCCTGTAGATCAGGGCAGGTCCCGCTCGACCACCACCTCGGCGACCCGGCTGCCACGGCGGGCGATGGCCACCGTGGCGCCGCGAGCCTGTGGGGCCCAGCGCCACGCGCGGGCGAGCATGGTGGGTTGGTCACCCTCGCGCAGCTCGATCTCGAGGCTCCCCCCCAGCAGGGCGTCGGGCTGGACCTCGAGCTTGTCGCCAGGGAGGAAGCACACCACCAACAGCCCGTGGCGGGCCTCGGCCTGGCCGGGCTGCAAACCAGCCAGTGCCTCCCGTGGGGTCCACCAGACGGGCTCCAGGGAAGGCAGCAGCTCGGGCTCGCCCAGCTCCACCCCCGCCGGCACCAGCGCCTGCCAGGCCAGGGCAGGGATCGGGGTGCTGCGCTCGCCGGAGCTCAGGGTCCAGGGCCCCAGGTGGCCTTCGCCTCCCCGTCGAGCGCGGAGGCGGTAGCGCAGCTCCCGCAGGCCGGGTTCACTCGGCTCGGCCGAGCGAACGTCCACCACCCGGTCCAGGCTGAAGCCATCGGGCAATGGGCTGTCCCACGCCAGGCTCACGGCCACGTCGCCTGGCTGGAAGTTGAGCTCCAGATCGTACAGCTCGCCCGCGAGGATCGCGCCCTCTTCGCCCAGCATCACCGCCCGCAGCTCCGTGTCGAGCAGGCGGGAGGCCAGCACGCCGTCCGCCCGCAGCGCTTCGAAGTCGGGGTCCAGCGCCAAGGCCTCTCGCAGCTCCGGCTCGTCCTCGACGGCCGCCCGGACCAGCGCCAGAGCGGACTCCTCCTGGCCCAGGCGAGCGTGCCAGGCCGCCATGTTGTAGCGGTCGTTGGGGCTCAGGGCGCGCAGGCCCTCGCCCTCGAGGAGCTGGATGGCCCCCGCAGGATCACCTCCCGCCGCCAAGGCGTAGGCCTGCCAGGAGCGCAGCACTGGACGCCGCGGGTCCTCGATCACCGCCAGCCGAAAGCTCTCCGCCGCCCCAGCGTGATCCCCAGCCTCGAGCTGCTCCTGGCCGCGCTCGTACCGCGCCAGCGCACGCGCCTCGGGGCGCCGCTCTCCTGTGCATGCCGCCAGCGCCAGGGCCAGGACCAAGACGGGGTTCATGGCCACAGCCCGACGAACGCGGCCTGCCGGCCAGCCAGGGCGCCATCGCGACGCCAGGAGTGGAAGCCGGGATCGCAGACCGTACAGTGTGGCAACCGCTCCGCCTGGATTCCCAGAGTGTGCAGCACGTGCAGGTTGACCGCGGCCACGTCCACCGTGGGGCGCCGCCCCGGGCGCTCGTGCAAGAACAGCTCCAGCGGGGCATGGCGCGCCAGCCCCTCGACCACCTCGGGCCCCACCTCGTAGCAGCAAGGCCCGGCGCTGGGCCCCACGGCCGCGCGCAGATCCTCGGGACGCTGGCCGCTCCAGTCCAGCAGGCGCTCGACCGCGGCCTGCAGCACGCCAGCCGCGGTGCCGCGCCAGCCCGCATGGACCGCGGCGACGCCCCGGGGGCCCACCAGCAAGATGGGAGTGCAGTCGGCCACGCGCACGTAGACCACCACCCCGGGGACCGTACAGACCAGGGCGTCTCCAGGGCCGACCGGCCACAGGGGCCCCGCGGGGTCCGCCCGCAGCACCTGAGCGCCGTGGATCTGGTTCAGCATCGCGACCCGAGCCCCTGGCGCCCCGAGGGCCTCGAGCGTCGGCGCCAGCTGAGCTGGCTGGCTGAGCTCGGGCGGTGGAGGAGGCACCCACTCGACCCGCGTGCCGAAGCCGTGGATCGAGCCAGGGACCGCCTCGAGCAGGGGGGACCGGATCATGGACGCGCCTCCTGGGCCACAGTGCCGCCTCGGGGACTGCGACCTCGCTCCGACCATGCTAATCGGGACAGATGGAGATGCGCATGCACCAGGGCAACCCTTCCCGCCTCGCACCGCTCGGACTGCTGCTCGGGGCGCTGTCCTGCGGCGACGCTGGCGGGCCGAAGTCCACCTTCGAGCTCACCATCCGGCCCGTCCCGCCCCCTAGCCAGGCCGATCTCTTCGAAGACATCGAGCTGCTGGTCGTGCGCGTGATCGACTCCGACGGCCAGGCCGCCGAGTACGAGATCGAGGTCGAGCGCGGTTCTTCGCCCGCCATCGAGGACCTCCCGGCCCTGTCCGAGGGCGCCGTCATCGAGCTCGAAGGCTACGGGGGCGGGGGCGAGTCCGCGCCGCTGGTGGCTCGCGGCCGCTCCGGGGCCCTCGATGTGGGCCGCGCCGAGACCACCTCCGTCGACATCTTCATGGCGGCCGTGGGCGAGGTGGCCACCTTCCATGAGCTCAGCGCGGGGGCCTGGGGATCAGCCGTGGCCTCGGATGGCGACGGGCGCTTCTTCATCTTCGGCGGCGTCCCCGACAACTGGGGCGACGAAGGCGCAGACTCCATCGCCGCCTGGGATCTGGTCCCTCCGGCCTCGGACTTCGCCCCCGTCTTCCTGACCGGGTTCCCGGTCACCGCCGATTCCTGGTCGGGCTACACCAACGAGATCACAGGCCGACTCCACCACAGCGCCACCCTGCTGGCCGAGGGCAACCACGGCGACGTGGGCAAGATCCTGGTGGTCGGCGGCTGGCAGGCCCTGCAGCAGTCCCGCAGCATCACCGCCCAGATCTTCCTCTTCGACCCCAACGCCGAGCCCGACCAGGCCATGGAGGTGCTCGAAGGCCTCAAGACCGGGCGCGCCCAGCACCAGGCCGTGGCCCTGCCCAGCGGCAACGTGGTGTTCTTCGGAGGCTACAGCCACGTCGACTCGAACACCCAGATCGACTGCCCCGCCACCGTCGAGGTCTACGACGCGGAGCAGCGCAAGAGCAACTACGGCTCTCAGATGACCGAGCACTGCATGGTCGACGGCGCCGCCGCAGCCGTAGGAGCCGACGCCCTCCACTGCGGCGGCACCGACTGGGTCAGCAACACCACCCATCGGGCGTACGGCGACTGCGTCAAGGTGGACCGCTTCGGCAACGTCACCCCCGTCGATGCCCCCGCGGCCCTGAACGGCGCTGGCCTGCTGCTGCCAGCCATGGCGTCCCTCGACGGCGATCAGGTCTTGCTCACTGGCGGCGTCGAGGTCCTGGGCCTGGTGGACGACGACGACTGGTTCGACGCGTCCAACCGCGCCCTGATCTACAACGGCGACACCGACACCTGGCGCGCGGCCGCCTCCATGCGGGTGCCTCGCGCCGGTCACGTGGCGGTCTCCCTGGCCAACGGTCGGGTGCTGGTGGCAGGGGGCGCGGCGCGCATCTCCAACCGCGGCTTCGACATCGAGGACGAGCTGCCCTGCGCCGAAGTCTACGATCCCGACGACGACGAGTGGAACCTGTTGGTCGCCACCTGCCAGGCCGGCAGCGACGTGGGCAGCCTCCCCTCCGGCCTGTTCCGGCCCTCCGTGGGCGCTGATTCCTACTGGGGCGCGCTCGTCTGGAGCGGCATCCAGGAAGCCATCTCCGGTCAGCCCAAGGCTCAGCCCAGCTACGGGCTCTACCTGCCAGAGCTCGACTGATCGACTTCCCTGGCGCCCAGCGCCAGCAGCGCAGCCAGCCCATCCACGAGATCCGGTAGCAACAGGTCGGGGCCAGCGGCCATCAGATCGGCCACGTCCGTCCAGCCGGTCTGGACCGCGACGGCCACCGCGCCGGCCTCGAGGGCAGCGCCGACGTCGTTGGGCGTGTCGCCGACCATCACCACCCGCTGCACATCGTGCCCGGCGGCCTCGGCGCGCTGGGTGGCGACGCGGATGAGGGCGGCCCGCGTGGGGCCGTCGTCGGAGTAGGCCCCCAGCTCGAAGCGCTCCCACAGGCCGAAGGCGGCCAGCTTGGCGCGGGCGCCCACCTTCCAGTTGCCAGTGACAAGGCCCACAGGCCCCAAGGCTGCCACGGCATCGAGCGCCGCCAGCACCCCGGGACACAGCTGCTGGGCTGGGTTGCTCGCCGGGTCCATCCCCGCCTCGAGCTCTCCCTGGAAGCGCGCTACGAAGCGGTCGCGCTCGAGGGGCACCCCCCAGCGGACGCAGGCCCGCTGCAGCACACCGTCGTCCAGCACACCGCGAAAGTCGACCTGGTCGAAGGCGCCAGAGATCCCGTAGAGCGCCTCGAAGGTGCGCCCCATGGCCCCCCGCCCGGCGCTGTCGGAGCGCAGCAGGGTGCCGTCGATGTCGAAGAGCCAGAGTGTCATCGGGACGCCCCAGGGGAGATCAGGGAGGCCACGCCGGCCGTCACCAGGTGGTCTACAGGCTCATCGTCTGCCAGCCGCTGGCGAATCTCGGTGCTCGAGACCCCAGGGAAGCTGGGCGCTCCCGCCACCGAGGGCCAGCCCACCCGGCCCACCACGATGGGCGCGAACTCGCGCTGGATGGTGACCCAGGCATGCCAGTGCTCGGTCTGGTCCAGCACGTCGGCGCCCACCACCAAGCTGAAGCGGTGCTGGGGATGCTCGGAGGCCAACGCCCGCAGGGTGTGCAGGGTGTAGCTGGGCGTGGGCAGCCGGGCCTCGACGTCCACCACGGCGATCCGCGCGGCATCGACGTCGGCGGCCATGGCGCGGCACAGCTCCAGTCGGCGCTCGAAGGGCTGCAGCCGCTTGTCGAGCGCGTGCTGGAAGGCGGGCACGAGCCAGACCCGCTCCACCCGCTGGGTCCAGAGCAACCAGCCGGCCACCATGGCGTGGCCCACATGGGGTGGATCGAAGCTGCCGCCGTAGACCGCGACCTGCACGGGACCTCCTGGGATCGGTGGAGGGTCCTCTATCTCCCCGCACCCGACCCGCCATGATAGGCTGTGACCCCCTCTGCGGCCCCCGGCGTCCACCTTCGATGATCCGCCTCTACCACGTCTCGAAGACCTACGGCGATCACGCAGCCTTGCAGGACATCAACCTCAAGGTGGCCAAGGGGGAGTTCTGCTACATCACGGGGCCCTCGGGTGCGGGCAAGACCACCCTGCTCAAGCTGCTGTACGCCGCTGAGAAGCCCAGCGAGGGCAAGGTGCTGGTGGGTGGAGTCGACGTCACCAGCCTGTCCCGGCGGCGGCGTCCGTTCCTGCGACGCAACATCGGCGTGATCTTCCAGGACTTCAAGCTGATCCCCACCCGCACCGTGGCCGAGAACGTCAGCCTGTCCATGGAGGTCCTGGGCTATCCGCGGGCCACCATTCAGCGACGGGTGCGGGCGGTGCTGTCCATCGTCGGGCTCAAGGGGCGCGAGAACAACCTGCCGGCGCAGCTGTCCGGTGGCGAGCAGCAGCGGGTGGCGGTGGCGCGGGCCATCGTCAATGATCCTGCCGTGCTGCTGGCGGACGAGCCCACGGGCAACCTCGACGGCGGCATGGCCATCGAGGTCATCGAGATCCTGCAGGCCATCAACCTGCGCGGCACCACCGTGATGGTGGCCACCCACGACATGGCGCTGATGGATCGATTCCCCTACCGGGCGCTGCGCTTCGTCCAGGGCAAGCTGGTCAGGGAGCGGCCTTGTCGTCTCTGATGGCCCACGTGCTGCGGCGCGCCTTCCGCTCCCTGTGGGAGAACCTCTACCTGAACCTGGTGGCCACCGGCGTCATCGCCGCCTCGGTGCTGATGCTCGGCGTGTTCCTGATGGTGATGTACAACCTCAACGCCATCACCCACAGCTGGGCCAGCGATGTACACGTCTCCGCCTACTTCCGCGCGGACGTGCCCACCGAGCGCTGCTTCGAGCTCAAGGAACAGGTCGCGGCCATGCCAGGCATCGAGGCGGTGCGCTTCGTCTCCGAGCAGGAAGCCCGCGGCTACCTGGTGGACCAACTGCCCGAGACCGAGCCTGTGCTGCTCGAGCTCGGCGAGGGCGTGCTGCCCGCCTCCCTCGAGATCACCCTGGTCCCCACCATGGCCCACGAGCAAGGCATCCGCGACATGGTCGCCGCCCTGGACATGCCCGAGCTCGAAGAGGTCGACTACGGCCAGCAGTGGGTGGAGCGCTTCAACTCCTTCCTGGCGCTGCTGCGGCTGCTCGGGGTGATCCTGGGAGGCCTGATCGCCATCGCCGCGGTGTTCCTGGTGGCCAACACCATCCACCTGGTGGTGTACAGCCGCCGCACCGAGCTCGAGACCATGCGCCTGGTGGGAGCCACCGACGAGATCATCATGGCGCCCTTCATCATCGAGGGCCTGGTCCAGGGGGTGCTGGGCTCCGGGATCGGCATCGTGGGCTTGGTGGTCATGCATCGCTGGGTGATCCTGCGCCTGCAGCAGGCCCTGGATCTCACCCTGGCCGAGGATCCCCTGGCCTTCCTGCCCCTCGACTACACCCTGGCCCTGCTGATCGTGGGGGTGCTGCTGGGTGTGCTGGGGGCCTGGTCGGCGGTCTATCGTTTCCTCGCGAAGGCCCCGTGACCCGCGCCACCGGGCTGGCCTGTCTCGCGGCGGCGCTGCTGGCCGGCGCCACCGTGGCGCAGGCACAACAAGACCGCAGCATCCCCAGCGGCTTCGAGGGCCTGAGCTACCCCTCGGACACCCCCGAGGGTCTCAGCTACCCCAGCGGCTACGAAGATCCGCGCCTGGCCGCGGCCGAGGCCAGGGTGCAGGAGCAGGACATCCTGGGCACCCTCGACCGCATCGACCGACAGCTGTTCGGCCTGGCGGGCGAAGTCACCGCGCTGCAGCGTCAGCTCGACGGCGTGGAGTCCCGCCGCATCCAGGCCGAGGACACCCTGGCCGCCGCCGAGGCCAGCATGGGCCAGGAGGCCTCCCAGGTCGCCGCCCGCTGCCGGGCTCTGTACCGCCTGACCCGCCAGGGCCTGGCCCGGGTACTGTTCGGGGCCGAGTCCCCCATCGATCTGCGCCGCCGCACCCACTACCTGCTGGCCATCCTCGAGCACGACCGCAAGCGAATCGCCAGCTTCGTCCGCAGCGTCGAGCAGCGCCAGGCCACCCTCGATCAGATCGACACCGATCGCGCCACCGTCGCCGCGCTCCAGGCCGAGCTGCGTCTCAAGGAGGCCTCCCTTCGGGACGAGCGCGCCCGCAAGCTCACCCTGCTGCAGCAGGTCCGCGAGCGCAAGGACCTGGCCACCCGCGTGTTGGTGGAGCAAGACCGCGTTCAGCTCGGCATGCAGGAGGCCGCTCAGACCCGCATGACCGTCAGCGTGGCGGATCCGAGCACCAACGCCAACTTCCGGGCATCCCATGGCAGCCTGCCCTGGCCCACCACCGGCACCATCCGCAGGCCCTTCGGTCGCTTCACCGATCCCGCCACAGGCCAGGTGGTGCGCAGCGATGGCATCGAGATCGCGGCCGCCTACGGCACGCCCTTCCGCGCCGTCTTCCCCGGCGTGGTCAAGCAGGCAGGCTTCCTGCGCAAGTACGGCCAGACCGTGGTGCTGGACCACGGCGCCTACACCACCGTCTACGCCCACGCCAACGGCCTCAAGGTCAGCGCCGGCCAGACCGTCTCCGCCGGCGAAGTGCTCGGCTACGTGGGCAACTCCGGCCTGGTGGAGAGCACCGGCTACGTGTTGCTCTTCGAGATCTACTACAACGGCACCGCCCAGGACCCCAGCAGCTGGCTCTCCCCCCAGCGCTAGATCCGGCGATCCCGCTCACCCTCACTCGCCCGCTGGCCAGGCTATGTAAGGGCCGGCCAACCTACGGCCGGCCCCCGCGCCTCCCGGGCCTTCGACGCCAGGCGTCGCGGATCGGGGCCAGGCAGCGGGCAGCGAGGCCTGGAGAGATCATGAGCAGCCACGAAGCCACCGAAGATCGTCGCGTCCTGCGCGCCACCCGCGGCATGTGCAACACCTGCCTGCAAGAGGTCCCCGCCGAGGTGATCGTCGCCGAGGGTGCCGCCTGGCTCGAGAAGCTCTGCCCCGACCACGGCGTCAGCCGGCAGCTGCTGGCCAAGGACCCCGAGTACTGGGCCGAGCTGGACCGCTACTACTTCGAGGTCAACAGCGAGGACTACCCCCAGCGGGACTTCCTGCTGCGGCTCACCGAGCGCTGCAACCTGGACTGTCCTATCTGCCTGGCCAAAGCCAACACAGAGGAGACCACCGACCTCGATCTGTCGAACCTCGAGGATCTGATCAACTCGAAGCGGCGCATCAAGGTGGACTTCATGGCCGCCGAGCCCACCCTGCGCAAGGACCTCGAGGACTGGGTCCGCAAGGTCAAGGCCCAGGGGCACATCGCCGCCCTGCACTCGAACGGCCTGCGGCTCGCCGACATGGCCTTCTGCCAGCGCATGAAGGACTGTGGCTTCGACGAGGTCTTCCTGCAGTTCGACGGCTTCGACGACGAGGCCACCGCGTGGCTCCGGGGCCGCGACAACCTGGTGGACATCAAGCTGCAGGCCATCAAGAACCTGCGGGCCGTGGGCCTGGCCACCAACCTCACCGTGGTGGTGGCCCACAACCTCAACGAGCCCCAGATCTCCAAGGTGCTGAAGTTCGCCCTCGAGCCCGAGAACGACCACATCCGCGAGGTCTTCTTCCTGGGGCTGCGCATCCTGGGCAGCATGCGGGATCAGCTCCGCCGCGAGGGCCGCGACTTCGAAGAGATGGCGGTGATGCCCGACGAGACCCTCGAGATGCTCGTCACCCAGATGCCCGAGCACTTCAACCGCGACGACATCCGCATCTTCAACAAGCTGTACTTCGCGCTGTTGTCCACCTTCAAGGTCAAGAAGTGCCTCTACGTCCAGCACTACCTGGCCCTGCGCGACGGCCGCGGTGGGCTCGTCCCCTTCCGGGACCTGGTGGATATGCCCCGCCTCGACCGGGCGGCTGACCGCTACGCCCGCCAGCTCGCCCGCAACCCCCGCCTGGCCCGGGCGCGCTTCCTGGCCTCCCTGGCGCGGCAGGCCTCCACCCACAAGATGCTCCCGGTGGTCATGGACTTCATCCGCCTGCAGCTGCTGTTCCGCAGCGGCATGAAGCTGGACGAGGTCAGCCGCAAGGTCATCATGCTGGGCTTCATCACCGCCTGCGACCCCCACAACTACGACGCCCAGGTGGGCATCAACTGCGGCAAGGGCGAGCTGTCCATGGACGGCGGCTTCATCGAGTCCGGTGCCGTCGCCAACGTCCAGCGCGAGGCCCGCTTCGACGCGGCCGACCTCGAGCCCGGCGCCCTGCACGAGCGCCGCAAGGCTGCCCGCAAGGCCACGCCGGACGATGGGGCGAGCAGTTCATAGGGACCGTGATGTCCGCCAGCCCGCCGCGCCTCCACCAGATCCCGTTGCTTCTGGCCCTGGCTGCCTGCCAGCCCCACTTGGACGAGACCGGGCCGCGACCCGACGGGGGCACACCCGACACCGACGCGCCCCATGACACCGCGGACACCGCTCATGGCGAGACCGGGGACAGCCGCCCCCCCGCCGAGACGGGCGAGACGGGCGAGACGGGCGAGACGGGCGAGACGGGCGAGACGGGC
>CALDOK010000198.1 GCA_937912125.1 uncultured Pseudomonadota bacterium | reverse complement strand
GGCTCCGAGGGCTACGACGACGAGTGCAATGTCATCGACACCGGCGACACCGACGTGGGGCCGGGCGACACCGGCGGCTTCAAGTTCGAGGGCGGCGGTGGCTGCGGCACCTGCTCCTCCACCGGCGCCGGCGCGGCCGCGGGCCTGGCCCTGTTGCCGCTGCTGTTGGGCTTCGCTGGCCTGCGGCGCCGTCGCTACCACAACGACACCCAGGCCTAGGGAGGGCACGAGCCATGCTGCTCATCCTCGCACTCTTTCCATCCCTGCTCGCTCAGGACGCCTCCAACCTCACCATGCCCGCACTGAACGCCCAGGCGTTCCGGCCGAGCATCGACAGCCGCATGACCCTGTGGACCGACGACGCCTTCCTGGCGCCGGGCGGACATCCCAGCCTGCGGCTGGCGGCCAACTGGGCTCACAATCCCCTGGTGGTACGCTGGGACGACGGCTCCACCACGGCGCTGGTGCGCGACGCGGTCAACCTGGACCTGCTGGCGGGCATCACCCTGTGGCGGATCCGAGCCGGCCTGGACCTGCCGCTGTACCTGCTGTCCACCAGCGAGATCCAGGGCGGCGGTGCCGGCCTGGGCGACATCGCGGTGGACCTGCGCGGCTCCATCCTGTCCGAAGAAGAGGACGCTCCTCTGGCCCTGGCCATCGGCGCCCGAGTCGGGCTGCCGACCGCCACCGTGGACGCGTCGCTGGGTAGTGATGGGCTCACCGGCGAGCTTGGCCTGATCGCCTCCAAGACCATGGGCAAGGCCCTGCTGGCGGCCAACCTGGGCACCCGCTTCAACCCCCAGACCAAGCTGGTCAACGTCGAGGTGGACGACCAGCTCTACTACCGGCTGGGCGGCGGCTACGCGCTGACCGACGACGCTGGTCTGTCCCTGGATCTCGCTGGCCACGTCAACTACAACGAGCCCTTCGGCAACCCCGCCGCCAACCCCTTCGAGGGCCTGCTGGGCGGCTGGTACCGCATCGCGGATGCCTTCACCCTGCGCGGTGGGGTCGGCCATGGCTTCACCCGTGGCATCGCCTCGCCTACCGTCCGCCTGGTGGCCATGCTGGGCTGGGAGCCGCCCATCGAGAGCGACCTGGATGGTGATGGCCTGCTCGACAGCGTGGACGCTTGCCCCGAGCAGGCCGAAGACGCCGACGGCTGGGAAGACCGCGACGGCTGCCCCGACCCCTCCGCCCTGCTCACGGTGCGGGTGGTCGACGACCAGGGAGCCCCGGTTCCAGGCGCCAGCGTCGAGGTCTCGGGCCCCCAGGGCTTCGACGGCGGCAGCGAGGCCAGCGGTGACGTACACCCGGGCTCCTACCAGGTGACGGCCTCGGCCGAGGGCTGGGCCGCGGACGTCCAGGTCGTCGAGCTGCAGGGTGACGCGGACCAAGTGGTGACCATCACCATGCTCGCCAAGCCCGCGCTGGTGCAGGTGGTGGTGGTGGGCCCCGATGACGCACCCGTGGATGCCAGCTTCACCGTGGGCGACAGCGACCCTGTGAGCACGTCCAAGGGCCGCGGTGAGCTCGAGCTCGCGGCCGGCAACTACGGCGTCACCATCCGCGCCGAAGGCTTCGCGGTCGAGAACCGCAAGCTCTCCCTGAAGCCCGGCGAGACCGGGGTGGTCGAGGTCAAGCTTCGGCCCACCCAGGTGGAGCTGACGGTGGAGAAGATCGAAGTCAAGGGCGAGGTCTACTTCGACACCGCCAAGGCCACCATCCAGGCCGAGAGCAACGCGCTGCTCGACGAGGTCGCTCAGGTGATGATCGATCACCCCGAGCTGGTGCGCTTGCGCATCGAAGGCCACACCGACAGCCGCGGCGAGGCCGCCTACAACCTGCAGCTGTCCAAGGACCGCGCGGCGGCCGTGAAGGCCTACCTGCAGGGCAAGGGCGTCGCACCCGACCGCCTCGAGAGCGAAGGCTACGGCGAGACCAAGCCCCTGATGCGGGGCGAGAGCGCCGCCGCATGGGAGAAGAACCGCCGGGTGGACTTCTTCATCGCCGAGCGCGTAGAGCCAGCCAAGGCCAACTGAGAACAGCCGTGGGCCACCAGCGCCGGCGCTCGCCGCCGGCGCCGCTCCCGGCCTCGGCGCTGTCCCTGCAACACGAGGTCCAGCCACGGCGCCTGGACGTAGGCGCCCTCCAAGCGGCCCTCGCCGGCCAAGGGGTGCGGATCGCCTAGCTACCAGCCGTTGACACAGACATCCTCGAGCTGGGCCTCGAACTCGAGCAGGCCGTCCCGGTATTGGTTGGCCCAGAAGCTGGAGTCGGGGTCCCCACCCGCGATCCAACCGTAGCTCCACATGCCGTAGAAGTGCAGCGTTCCGCTGCCGTGGGGGAGGTATGCCTCGATGTGGTAGCTCTGCTCGAAGCCCCCGACGTCGACGGTCTCGTCGGCCTCTTCGGGCATCACGCTGCGGATGAGCATGGCCGCGGGCTGGCCCTCGTCGTCCCGGGTGCGCCGCAGCTTGACGGCCATCTCGTAGCTCATGTCGTAGGCCAACACGAAGTTGTCTTCGATGACCGTGGTCCAGTCCACCGCGTCGCAGCTGCCATCGACATAGCACTCGGGATCGCTGTCCCAGCTGCGTTCGTAGGCCTTGTAGTTGCCCTCGAAGACCTCGAGCTGGTCGGGCTCGAGGCTGATGGCAGCGGCGGTGTCGAGATCGCAGGACAGCTCGGAGATGACGTACACCCCGGCGCAAGGCTCGGGATCAGGACTCCAGCGCAGCTCCTCGAGGGCGTCCGCCTCACCCTGGGTCAGGTCGCTGAGGCTACCGCCCTCGGGCTCGCCCCCTGCCAGCCCGCTGGCCTCGAACCAGGCCTCGAGGTTGGCGGCGCCCTCGACGATGCGCTCGTGCTCCTGCTCATGAACCTGGGCCATGAAGAAGTGGGCCAGATCGTCGAGCTGGGTGGGCGCTGGATCGGGGGGCCTGCAGCCGAGGGCGAAGAGAACGAGGGCTGGTAACGGTGCTCGCATGAGTCCGGAGCATAGCCGGTTAGGAAGGCAACCAGCCATCGACAGCCCAAGGAGCCCACCGTGGCGCGTTCCTCCCATTTCTCCATCGACCGACGCCGCTTCATGGAGCTGCTGGGCGCCACGGGCGTGGTCCTCCAAGGCAGCATCATCGGCCTGCCCGCCGCAGGCTGCAAGCCTGTGGGCGACGACACCGGCTCGGACGACGAGCGCTTCTGGTTCGCCGTGATCACCGACCTTCACATCAAGGCCGACCCCGAACACCACAACCGCGAGGTGCTGGCCGAGACCCTGGCGATCCTCGGGGCCAACGAGCCGCCGCTGGAGTTCGTGCTGCTCAGCGGCGACCTGGTGGACGACCTGCCCAGCGACGACCCCGCCTACTACGACGAGCACGACGACACCGCCCTGCACGTGCTCGAGGCCGAGCTGGACGCCGCCTCCCTGCCCTGCCATCTGGTGATGGGCAACCACGACTACTACGACGAGGGCGGCGGGCTCGACAACAGCCTGACCGCCGACTTCGAGGGTCGCGAAGCCCTCTTCCAGCAGCGCCTGGGCATGCCCGCTCCCTGGCACAGCTTCGACCACGCCGGAGTCCGCTTCATCGGGCTGAACTCCATGCAGCCCGACGAGCGCGCCGGCTGGACCCCCGGCACCTGTGGCAGCTTCGGAGCCGATCAGCTGGCCTGGCTCGAGGAACAGCTCGCCGACGGCACACCCTGCTTCCTGTACTTCCACCACCCCCTGGCCACCGACGCCATGGTGGACGCCGGCCTGGCCACCTTCGCCCCCTTCGAGGTCCCCCGGGCCGAGGGCAACTACGACAAGTACGAAGGCACCGAGTACGAGGGCTGGACCGATCCCATCTACGCGCTGCTCGAGGCCCACGCCGACCAGGTGCTGGCCATCTTCGTGGGCCACGGCCACTGGTGGGTCGACGACCGCTACGCGGGCATCCCCGTGATGCAGGGCGACTCCATCGGCAACTCACCCCTGCAGACCTCGGTGGGCGAGGACGACCAGGAGCAGCCCATGCGCTACCACCTGGTCGAGGTCAACATCACCCAGGGGAGCTTCTCCATCGCCAACCGCAGCTGGATACCCTACGGGGGCTGATCCCCTGCCGGGCGTCCCATGTCCTCTGCCACGCTTCCCAACACCGTGCTCGTCCAGGCTTCCAGGGCGCCCAAGCCCGACGCAGTGTGGGAGCTGTCCGGTCTGGACCGCGCCAACCACTTCCTGGTGCTGCGCGGCACCTGGATCTTCGAAGGCGGGCTCGAGCCCGAGCAGCTGAAGCGCGGGCTGGGCGCGCTGCTGAACCACTACCCACACCTGGCGGGCCGCATGCGCGAGGGCGGGCGGGTGGTGCTGAACAACACCGGGGTGCCCTTCACCCACGCCCACACGCCCGAGCACCAGCGACGCCAGCTCGAGCAGGACCACGGGTTCGCGCGCTTCTTTCACCCGCAGTGGCGCCAGGGTCGGGTCAAGAAGGGCCTCGACGCTCCGCTGGCCCTGCGCCTGACGGAGCTGGCCGACGGACAGGTGCTCAGCGTCACCTGCACCCACTCCTGCATGGACGGCGCCAGCTTCTACGGCATGGTCCAGCGACTCAGCCAGCTGTGCGCCGGGCGGTCCATCGAGCCCCCCGTGCTGGATCAAGGGCTGCTGCCCACCCCCGCGCTGCGCTCGAAGGCCGAGGTCGAGCGAGACGCGCGGGATGCCGGCTGGAGGCCCCCTGCCATCTTCCGTTCGCTTCCCACCCTGGCCAAGCTCGCCTTCGGTGGGCTCACCAACCGCAGCCGACCCATCCACCTGGACGAGGTCTTCCTGGCGCGGCTCAGGCGGCAGGGCGGCGAGGGCTGCCCAGACGACATCCGGCTGGGCGACAACGATCTGCTCACCGCCCATCTTTCCATGGCGGTCTCCCGACTCTACGGTCACAGGCCGGACACTCCCATCCAGCAGGTCGTGGTCATCGACGCCCGGCGACGCATCGCGAGCATCCCAGCCACCTTCGTCGGCAACGCCGCCCTCAACCCCCTCGGGGCGCGCTT
Organism: uncultured Pseudomonadota bacterium; assembly: GCA_937912125.1. Classification (GTDB taxonomy): domain Bacteria; phylum Myxococcota_A; class UBA796; order UBA796; family JAFGLY01; genus CALDOK01. Next base: position 4,704 of record CALDOK010000198.1, on the reverse strand, counting down.
CACCCTGGGCGAGCCCCTCCCCGCCGTGGCCCAGGCCACCCATCGAGCCCTCGCCCCCATGCTGGTGAGACCTTCCCCTGCCACGACGCGTCAGGTGCTGCTGGCCCGCGAGCTGATGGACCACGGCGTGATCCTGATGCACTTCGACATCTCGGCCATGCACAGCGCCAAGCCCACCGTGTGCTACGTAAACAACTTCGTGCGTATGCCTATCTACGACCTGGACTTCGGCCTCCCCGGCGCGCCGGTCCGTCCCGTCCTGGCCATCCCCCACGATCTGCCGGATCCCGTGCTCCTCTGGCCTGGTCCCCCCGGCCGGGGCGGCGTGGAGCTGTACCTCACAGGCCGCCCTGACACCGCCACCCGCGCCCTCGCTGCTGATGACCCCTGGTGGGACCAGCTGTTCCTCCGCACCGTGTGAACCTCTGCCCCCCGGAGCGCCCGTGCTTCACCTCCTGCTCCTCTCCGTCCTCACCGCCATGGCCGCCACCACCTGGCAGCAGCCGCCCCAGGAGGTGCTGGACGTCCTGAACGCCAAAGACCTGCCGTGGGTGTGGACGGCCCCCGACGGAGCCCACCTGCTGCTGGCCGACGGCGTGGACTACCCGGCCCTGGCCGAGCGAGCGGCCCCCATGCTCGAGCTCGCGGGTGAGCGCATGGACCCGAGCACCAACGGCTTCCACGGCTGGCAGGGCGCCACCCAGCCCCGCCTGCTGGGGGTGCAGGACGGCGAGCAGACCGCGCTGCCCATCCCCGATGACGCGCAGCTGCTCGATGTGAGCTGGACCGTCGACGGCCAGCGCTTCGCCTTGATGACCAAGCACAGCGACCACATCGGCCTGTGGGTGGGCTCCGTGCAGGGCGAGCTGCAGGAGCTGGACGGGCTGGCCCTCAACCCCATGCTGGGCGACACCCTGAGCTGGCTGCCCGACCAGCAGCGCCTGCTGGTGAAGCTCGTCCCCGAGCGGGGCGCCCCTCCAGCAGCCCCGGTGATCCCCGCGGGCCCCAAGGTGCTCGAGGCCGACGGCGACACACCCCGCTCCACCTACGAAGCTCGCAACCTGCTTCAGACCGCCCACGACGAAGCGCTGTTCAGCTACTACGGCGCCAGCCAGATCGCGATCGTGGAGCCCCAGCAGGGCCGAGTGACACAGCTGGGTGAGCCAGGCATCTATGCCGATGTGTCGGCCTCCCCCGATGGGCGCTGGCTGCTGGTCGAGCGACTCGTCCCCCCCTGGTCCCACGAGACCGGCTGGTGGCGCTACGGCCACACCGTCGAGCTGTGGAGCGGCAAGAAGGGCAAGCTCGAGCACACCCTCGCCGGCCTTCCCCTGGCCGACTCGGTCCCAGTCCACGGCGTGACCCTGGGCCCTCGCGCGGTGTCCTGGCGAGCCACAGCCCCCGCCTCCCTCATCTGGATCGAGGCCCTCGATGGCGGCGACCCCGCCGCCGAGGCCAGCCACCGCGACAAGCTGATGATGCTGGATGCCCCCTTCCGCGCCGATCCCCGTGAGGTCTTCCGCGCCGAGCACCGCATCCGTTACTGGCGCTGGGGGGCCGAGGGCGGCACCCTGATGCTCACCCAGCGGGAGCGCATGCGGCGCTGGAGGCACGAGTGGCTGCTGGATGTGGACACCAGCGCGGCCAGGCCTTGGTTCGATCTGAGCGAGAACGAGCGCTACGCCAACCCGGGTGGCCCCCTGATGAGGCCTCTGGAGAACGGCCGCTGGGTCCTGCGCCAGCAGGGCGAGCAGGTCTGGTTCAGCGGCAGCGGCAGCTCACCCAGCGGCGATCGTCCCTTCCTCGACCTGCGCTCCATGGCGGACGACGGCGCCGAGCGCGTCTTCCGCTGCAGCGCGGATCACTACGAGCGCTTCGTGGCCTTCGCGGGTGACACGGACCACATGCTCATCCGGCGTGAGTCGGCCACCGAGGTGCCCAACTACCACCTGGTGACCATCGGCGAGCCCACCCAGGCGGCCGAGGGCGAGGCGGTCCGCAGCCGCAGCGACGTCCCCGTCACCCACTTCGAGGACCCCGCACCCCAGCTGAGGCAGATCGAGAAGCGCATCGTGAGCTACGAGCGCGCCGACGGCGTGCCCCTCAGCTTCCACCTCTACCTCCCCCCCGGCTACCAGCAGGAAGAGCGCCTGCCCACGGTGCTGTACGCCTACCCCCTCGAGTACAACGACCCAGCCACCGCCGGCCAGGTCACCGGCTCCGAGCAGCGCTTCACCCGCTTCCATGGCCCCTCGCACATGTTCTTCCTGCTGCAGGGCTACGCGGTGCTCAACAGCACGGCCATGCCCGTAGTGGGCGATCCCGAGACCGCCTACGACAGCTTCGTGGAGCAGCTGGTGGCAGACGCCGAGGCGGCGGTGGCCAAGGCCGTGGAGATCGGCGTGACCGATCCTGACCGAGTGGGCATCATCGGCCACAGCCACGGCGGCCTCATGACCGCACAGCTGCTGGCCCACTCGGATCTGTTCCGCGCAGGCATCGCCCGCAGCGGCGGCTACAACCAGACCATCCGCCCCTTCGGCTTCCAGAGCGAGCGCCGCACCATGTGGGAGGCCCAGGACACCTACATCCAGGCCTCCCCCGTGTTCTTCGCGCCGCAGATCGACGAACCCCTGCTGCTCATCCACGGGGCCATCGACGAGAACCCCGGGACCATCCCCTACCAGAGCGATCGGCTCTTCGAGGCGGTGCGCGGCTCAGGCGGCACCGCGCGCCTGGTGATGCTGCCCTACGAGGGGCACGGCTACCGGGCCAGAGAGAGCGTGGAGCACGTGCTGTGGGAGCAGATCACGTGGTTCGAGCAGCACCTGGCCAAGGCGCCGCCGCGGGACCCTCCCCCCGCCGAGTGACGATCAGCCCTCCAGGTACACCAGCAGCCCTGGCTCGTAGAAGCCCACCTCGAGGCGCTGCCCGGGCTCGAGGGCGAAGCGGCGCTCGAGGTGTACCGGGAAGCGCAGCTCCAGCTCCAGCGGCACGGGCCCGGCGTCAAGCAGCAGCAAGGCCACGCAGCTGTCCGACAGCGCCACCAGCTGGCGCAGCTCCCCCCCGAGCACATTGCGCGCGATGGCGGGGGCCAGGGGCCTGCCCGGCTCCACGATGCGCACGTCCTGGGGCCGGATGCACAGCTGAACCCGCTGCCCGACAGGCAGCACCCGCGATGTGTGGATGGCCAGGCCCTCGAGCTGAATGCAGCTGCCGTGCTCCGAGCGGCCCACCACCCCGGGGTAGATGTTGCGGTACCCCAGGAACGCCGCGACCTCGGGGCTCGCTGGCCGCTCGAGCACCTCCCGCGCCAGCCCGGTCTGGACGATGCGGCCCGCCAGCATCACCGAGATGCGGTCGCCCATGGCGCAGGCCTCTTCGAGGCTGTGGGTGATGTGGATGGCCGTGGTGCCCAGCTCAGCGAAGACCTCCCTCAGCTCGAACCACAGGCGACGCCGGCTCGCCTCGTCCAGGGAGGAGAGTGGCTCGTCCAGCAGGATCAACTCCGGCTTGGCCCCCAGAGCGCGGGCAAGCGCGACCTTCTGCCGTTCGCCGCCAGACAGCTGCTGCACCCGACGCGGGAGCAGGTGGCCGATGCCCAGCAGGCCCACCAGGCGCGCGAGCATGGCGTCATCCGAGGCCGCATCCCGGCGCCGCGCTTCGATGCCGAAGCGGATGTTGCGCTCCACGTTCATGTGGGGGAACAGGGCGCAGTCCTGAGGCAGGTAGCCCATGCGCCGACGCTCGGTCGGGGCCGCCGTGAGGTCGTCACCCCCTAGCACGACGCGGCCGGACCGCGGTGTGAGCAGGCCCAGCAAGCACTTGATGGTGGTGGACTTGCCGCACCCCGTGGGCCCGATGATCACGTGGTACTCACCCGGCGGGCAGCTGAGCTCCAGCCCGCGCAGGGCGAAGCCGCCCAGCTCGATGCTCAGGTCGCTCAGCTCGAGCCGGCCTCGCTCAGAGGGTGCGCCCATGCAGCCTCCTCACCGCCAGCAGCACCCCGAAGGAGATGGCCAGCAGCACGGCGATGAAGATCATGGCGCTGGTGATGTCCGCGGCCTCGAAGTTGAGGTGGATGGCCACCGGCAGGGTCTCGGTCTTCATGGTGGTGGCGCCCGCCAGCATCACGGTGGCCCCGAACTCCCCGATGGCCCGACCCCACACCAGCATCAGCGTGGCGACCAGGCCCGGCGCCGCCATGGGCAGCAGCACCTTCTGGAACACCCGCACGCGGTCGTAGCCCAGGGTGCGGGCCAGGTGCTCGTATTCGGGATCGATGCCGTCGAAGGTGGCCTTGAGCAGCCGGATGGCCAGCCCGATCACCACCACCAGTTGGGCGAGCACGATGCCCCTGACCTCGAAGACGAAGGGCCCCAGCAGGGACTCTACGACCCGACCCGGCGGAGTGCGAAAGAAGATCAGCAGCAGCGCGCCCAGGGCGATGGGCGAGAGCACGATGGGCAGGTCCAGCAGGGTGTCCAGCAGGGCCTTGCCCGGGAAACGATAGCGAGAGAGCAGGTAGGCCACGGGGATGGCCGCCAGGGTTGCGAGCACGCTCGACGCCGTGGCGGTGGTCAAGGAGAGCCGGACCGCGAAGAGCACCTCCGCCATGTCAGGGGGCTGCACGGCGCTGTAGGCCACCAGCTCGGACACCAGCCCCCCCACCAGCGCCAAGAAGGCCAGGGCGAGCAGCGCGGT
>CALDOK010000197.1 GCA_937912125.1 uncultured Pseudomonadota bacterium | reverse complement strand
AGCGCAGGTGCTCTCGGTGAGGCTCCAGGGAGTCCCCTCTGGTCACATAGTTCTCGGGCTTGTGCGCGTAGTCCTTCGCCTTCGAGGCCCACGAGCCGATCCAGTCGCTCAGCTGGTCGTTGGAGATCATGCGTCACCCAGAGCGCGGCGGAGCAGTTCCCAGCCGACAGCCCCGAGAAGTGCCAACCAGGGAAGGGTGATCACGCCGACGATGAGCAGGAAGTTGCGGGGGTGGCTTTCGCCCCAGGTGAGGAATCGTTGCCAGCGTGTCATCGCTTCTCCAGGGTGATCCGGGTGACGCCATCGGACGCCGAAACGAGCCGATCGACGGCGCTACCTACCACGGCAGCGCAGAGGAAGTTGTCGAGCCTGCCGGCGCTGATCTCTCCAGCGATGGCGGCGTGGAGGCCGACCACGCGATCGGCGTCGAAGTTCTCGAGATCGTCGAGGGTGATGGACCGCCACCCGCCTGCCCTCTGGGCCATGGCGCAGAAGAAGGCGGAGCCGTAGATCCCCCACTGCGACCGGCTGATCCTGTCGAGAGGTACGATGGTCTCGCCGTCGATGGCTCGGAGCATGTTGTCGCCGCCCATCTCGAACTCGAAGCTGCGAGCCTCGGAGCAGTAGGCCGTCCGAACGAAGCGAGCGACGGGGGCAGCGAGGGGGGTGAGCATGGAGGAGATGAGATCCGCCTGGATAGCCCGGATGTCCTTGACGGCAGCCCGGATGTCCTCGCCGTGCTTGGAGACCGCCTGCAGGTCTGCAAGGTGGTCGAGGTAGCGCGCCTTCAGCTGGGTGTAGTCGTTGAGCTTCCGGATGGTGTCCACGAGTTCGACGCGCCGAACCTGCAACCCCTCCAACTGAGCCTGAATCGCGTCGGTGTTGCCCGTGCCCAGTTCGCCCAAGCGGTCGTTGAGGGTCTCGATGGTCTTGACGATCTCGAGCTTCTGATCCGAGGCGGTCCGCTTCGCGGTGAGAGCCCAGGTAAGCATCTCCTTGTCGCTGTTCGCGACTCGCACGGCGTTCCGTAGCGCGTCACGGGTCTTGTGCATGTTCTCCGTTTCGCGGGAGATCGTTCGACGCAGCGCGGAGCGCTGGGTGGACAGGGCGTCGATGTCGGAGGAGGCGCGGGAGACCTCGAGCCACTCGAACCACTTCGAGAGCACGCTGGCGCTCCCGTGGTTCTCCCCGTACTCGAGGTGGAGCAGCTTTGCGCACTCCACCATGGCCGAAACGATCTCGGGGCGAGCCAAGGCCCACGAGACATCCACTTCGCCTTCACGAGCCGTCGCGATCTTCTTGTCCAGCGCGTCCAGGTCGATGTTGAGGCGATCGATCGTCTCGACGCTTGTGGCGATCTCGCCTTCGCGGCGCTCGTTGCCCCGACCGATGGATCCCAGCGAGTCTCGGTGCTTGGTGATCTCGTAGTCGAGCTTGGCTTCGTCGAAGTCCTCGAGCGCGCGGTGGGCGCTGGAGATGTCGCGCTCGATGCTCTGGCGAGCCTGGTCGAGGCCGCGAGAGATCCCAAGCTGTTCCCGCAGGTCAGCACGCTTGTCGTCCAGGTCGCTCAGCTGGGTCTCCCAGAAGGCGACGGTTCCCGCAGGCTCCACCTGCCCATCCTGCTCCTTCTCGTACTGCTCGACGGCGGCGTTGAGGCGCTTCTTGTCGGCGCGGGCGCTGGAGTCGGCGATACCGAGACGCTCGAGCAAAAAGGCCACGGCGTCCTTCGGGTTCAGCATGGTCCGCCACATAGGGATCGATCTGTCGTGGCGCAGCCACTCATCGGTGGCGACCTCGGGGGCTACGGCGTGGACCCTGGCGACGAGAGTCTCCATGTCCATGCCGCCCTCGCCATCCACGTTGCTCTCGATCCAGGCGAGACGCTTGACCGGGCTCATGCTCACGACCTCGGACACGTCGAGAGTGCGGGCGAGCCCGATCGCCTCGGCGATGGCGTCCTTGCTCTGGCGCAGTGGGATGCTCTGCCCGTTGATCAGAAGCTCGTGGGAGCGCCGCATGCGCCGCGTGATCACGAGCCCGCTGTCGAACTGCAGCGTGGCTTCCCAGCGGTAGTCGGGGCTCTTGCCGAGCACCGGGAACACGCCCCGGGAGTCGCCGTCGAGCACGAGCGAGGGAAGGCCGAGCGCGGTGCTCTTTCCAGCCTCGTTCTGGCCCAGGAAAATGGTGATCGGGCTGGTCTCCAGGTCGAACCGCTTGTGTCCGTGGATGCCGTCTGCGGTGATTCTGGTGAGGTGCATGGCTACATCTCCGAGGTGAGTTGATCGATCCGGCTGCGGATGGCCCGCAGTTCTTCGATGGTGTTCTTGGAGGGGTCGTAGGCAAGGCCGCGGACCTTCGCAGGGGAGAGAACGCCGATCCCGGCGTCGATGTACTCGAGAAGTTCGTTGCGCTCCTTGCTCGTGGCGGTCTCCTCGTCCGAGTTCCCGTTCTGGGAACCCGCCTCAGCGAGTTCAGCTGCCGATGCCTCGTTGTGGACGGTCGGCTCGTACTCCTCGGGCTCGAGATTGATCACGTGGATGTCGAGATCGTCGTCGAGCGCCTGTCCGCGAGAGAGGCGATCCTGCAGCCTGGTCCAGCGGTCCATGGCCCCCTGGTCGCCAGCCCAGCCGACGACACCAACGACGGCGTGATCGCCCTTGCCGATCACAACGTCGTGGATGGCGAGAGCGGGGTGGGCCTTCATGGCGTTGCGGCGGGCCACCGTCTGAGCCTTCTTCACCGCGTCCGACTGCATCTTGATGAACTTGGTGTAGCTCTTGAAAATCTCCGGTGAGCGGAGATCGAACAGAAAACCGATCTCGCCGTAGATGGGGTGCCACGACCACCCGTGGGAGAGTTCCTCAGGCTCTGGGGCAAGGTAGCAGCACTCGGGGTACTTCTCGCCCACGGTGGCGAGCATGTGCGCGAAGTCCTTGCCAGGGTCGTAGTCCAGGGTGTAGTTGACGACCACGGGGTTGCCGGTAGCGGGAGCAGGACCGACCACGGCGACGTTGATCACGACGCGGATGATGTCTCCGAGCCGACCGTTGGGGCGCGTCACACGCTGGACGTAGGGGTTGGTCTTCGTCTCGCCATCCACGTTGACGGTAGGGGGCTGACCGACCGCGCAGCCGGCGACCGAGTTGAGCTTGAGCAGGCCCGAGTAGGTGATCCCGGCGCGTCCCGGATCGAGAATCGCCTCGCCCCAGGTGACCTGCCCCTTGTAGGTCTTCGTGTTGACCACGTTGCCGTCGTTGTCCATCGGTCGCCATGCCCGCAACTGCCAGATCGTCTTCTCCGACAGGGAGAGGCGGACGGGCCGGATCACCTGCAGCAGCGATCCGTCCTTGGTCTTGCGCACGAAGGCATCGTGCTGACCGATCACCGCCACTTCCTGGCGGCGGACCTCGATCGCGAGTTCGGCCAGCCGTTCGGCGAGGACAAGAGCCGCGGGGTCCAGCGTGTTCAGGTCGAGCCCCAGACCATGCGACAACTCTCTCACGAGTTGCCTGCGGTCCCCCTTGTCGAAGGCCCGCTTTGCGGGTTCTGTGATCTCGACGCCTCGGAAGCGCACCAGTGGCTTTGCGCCAACGCTGTCAGTCATGTGGGACTCCAGGGGAAGCTCAGGAGCGCGTCGTGTTGTACTCGCGCTCGGGGTTGACGAGCAAAGCCAGAAGGCTCGACCCGTAGTGCTCCGCCAGCAGGTGCAGGCGGTGAATGTCGATGCGCTGGTACTCTCCGGACTCCCAGCGCACGATCGTGCTCGAGCACCACTGACCATCCCACGCCGTAGCGGCAACGGCAGGAGTGCCCTCGGTACCTCGGAGGGCTCGGATGGCCTTGCGCACCCAGTAGTCGAGTGCCTCGAGCGTCGGCAGGTCGTCGCTCCAGGGCTTGTCACCCTCTCCGGTGAGCAGAGTTTCCGGGTGCATGTCGAGGGCCACGAGGAGCGGCCACAGCTGATCCAGATACACGTTCTTGGAGGTGGTCTCGATCCGGGTGAGCGCGCTACGGTTCACGCCGCTCTCCTTTGCTGCGCTGTCGAGAGACAGGCCGCGAGAGACTCGGCGGGCGCGTAGGCGCTGTCGGATCGGGTCGAACCATGGGGAAGCGGTGGTAGACATGCCGCAGCTATAGCATAGAGAAACCGCGGCGCGCAACCACGCGATCGATCTTTTTCTTCACGACCCACCAGGGTTTTCCACAGGGTCCCCCACGCAACTATGAGAGGGTCCCCTAGTTTTCTGAGGGAGGGTCCCATAGGAAAGTATGACCCCTCCGCCCCCTCGTGACAGCTTCTTAGCTACAAGTAGTAAGTCCTAGTTACCCCCTACTAGTCCCCCGTTGTGGAAAACCGAGGATCGCCGATGCGTGAGGAGTCCTGGCAGCCGCTGGTGATCGACGCCCTCTCTCGCTCGCTAGGGCTCGCGCCTAATGGTTTTCACCGGGAGGTTCCGACCCGCGACGGCAGCCGCCTGGATCTCCTGTACGTCGGCGGCGGTCGCTGCGTAGGCTTCGAGATGAAGCAGGGGGAGCCCGGGGAAGCGCTTCGCGCGCTGATGGGACGGGACCTGAGGCAGCTGCGCCACTTCGGTGCCTCGTGCCACGCCCTGTACCTCGTGACTCTGGCTTCTCCTCGGAGGTGGGGGCTCTCGCATGACGGGCGAACGATCACCCTCGATTCACTGGAGCGTCAACTCCTACCACCAGGAGTGGGCTGGATCGTCTTCGACGTGTTGACCCACGACGCGGTGATCCTCGAGCCAGCCCCGGACAACGACACGCGAGACGAGGATCGACGTTTTCTTGTCGATGCGGTAATCTCCAGGCTCAAGCGACAGACACGAGACGCCCAGAGGTGCAGATGACTCCCGAGATGAAGACCCGCCTCGAGGAGTGGATCACCACCCTGGTTCGGGGGATGCTCGACGAGCGGGAGCGGTCGCGTGTCTCGGTCGAGATTCAGGTGCCTTCGGATGAGGCGGCCACCGTCCTGATCCGTGTGCCGAACTCGGTCATGCAGTACGTGATCGGTCGGAAGGGCGCGAACGTGTCCGCGGTGCGCAGCCTGGTGAAGGCCGGCTTCCGGTCCGAGGGCTGGTTCCGGCGAGTGGACACGCAGATTCACCCGGTTTCTTGACACCCCAGGGATCTCCCTATAGCATACGGAGGACCGCCGAAAGTTTCCCCCACGGTTCGGCGCTGGAGTCCCGATGCCATCGAAAAAGTACAAGCTCCAGGGCGTTCCTGGGGTGTTTGTCACACGGCGTGTCTTCCACCACGACGAGACGAAACGCGCGGCGTTCAACGCCTGCTACGATGCGGAGAAGTGGCTGGCTGCTCACGGGTTCGTGGTCGGCCCCATGGAGCGAGGAAGCCCGAGGGGGGTCATGCTCTCCGCGGACTTCTTCTGCGTCGAGAAGTGGCGGAACCTCAGCCTTCGTGAGCGCTCACAGTTGATCGGCGTGATGACTGGTGGGGGACGTGAGCAGGCGGCCATCGTCTACTTCAAAGCAGGGGTGATCTCGTGAGCGCCACCAAGATTTCGTGGGCGACCCACACCGTCAACTGGCTCGCGGGCTGCTCCCACACAGGCCCAGAGTGCGACAACTGCTACGCCGAGACCATGAGCCAGCGCTTGGTCAACATGGGAGGACCGGACCGCTACGCGGGGGCGGTCGAGGACTGGACGTGGACCGGCGAGATCAACTACGACCCTGAGGCGCTCTTCCGAGCTTTCGACGGTCTGCGAGACGCCCGCAAGCCGCGCCGGGTGTTTGTCAACTCGATGAGCGACACCTTCCACGACGGCGTGCCAGTCCAGGCTCACATCGACCTGGCCCGAGAGATCCGGCGTCTCGAGCAGAGCAGGATGGCCGGCAAGCCTCTGCCTCACGTCATCATGCTACTCACCAAGCGGCCCGAGAACATGAGCACCTGGCAGCGCGAGTTCTTCCCACTGGGTCTCCCCTCGTGGGTGTGGGTTGGCGTCACAGCCGGCAACCAGAGGAGCGCCGACATCCGGGTGCCCAAGCTGCTGCAGGTGAACGCCGCGGTGCGCTTCGTGAGCGTGGAGCCGATGCTGGGGGCGGTGGATCTCGGTGCCGTGAAGGTTGGCAACGGCGACGCCTGGTGCCCCATGAGCCACAACGAGCATGGCGACGAGATGTGCCACCCAGGGCTCGACTGGATCGTCTGCGGCGGTGAAAGTGGCCCCCAGGCCCGACCCATGCACCCGGACTGGGCGCGCTCGCTGCGTGACCAGTGCAAGGCGGCGGCGGTGCCGTTCCTGTTCAAGCAGTGGGGGGAGTACGCCCCGATCCCGGAACCGAACCAGAGCAGCCCGATACAGGCGAAGCCGCCGCTCACGGTCAACGTGGACGGATTCAACATGAACCGCAGGGGCAAGAAGGCCGCGGGCCGCCTGCTTGACGGCGAGCAGCACCACGAGTTTCCCGCAGGAAACGCCACCACCCAGGAGATGGCATGAGCGCCCCCACTAAGCCCCCAGTCATGGTTCGTATCTGGGCGGCGGTGAAGGACGACGCTGGGCGCGTTCGCTGCCATGTCGAGGACCTCCCGAACACGCACCCTCGCGCGCTGGCCTTCACGACAGGGGAGGAGGACCGCAGGCCCTTCCGGTGGCATGTCGCTGATCGACTAACCGAGTCCGAACTCGACTCGTGCAAGGGCTGGCACTGCGAGCCTGGGAACCCTTGCCCGGCGTGCCAACTGGTGGCGATCTCCTGGTGGGACGAGTGGGAAGTCCGCCGACAGAAAGACCTCGAGCGCGCAGCGAAGGAAGCCGAGGCCGCGCGCCAGGGGAGGCTGTTCTGATGTTCGACACCAGACAAGGCGCGAGGAAGTGCCCCTACTGCGGCAAGAAGTGGAGTTCGCGAGGAGGGGTACACCACGGCGGTTGGGCACCCTGTCGCCCATGCTACCTGAACATCGGGGACGAGTCGGAGGCGTTGTTGTGGGTGGTCAATCCGTCCGTAGCGGTCCGATATGTGAGCGAAACCGTAGGACTTCCGAAGGAGGACGCCCCATGCGACAGCTGACCGACAAGGTGGGAGAGGTGATCGACCTGGCTCAGGAAAAGTTCGCGCACATCTGCCCCGGAGTGGCGAGGGCCTACGCGCATCTCCGCAACCTGCAGCGCGGCTACCCGATCCCGGTGACGGTGGACCATCTCGCGGTCTACGGTCCGATCCTGGAGAAGGCGTGGCCGGATCTGCTGTGGGGGGCGACCCCCGGTCTCAAGGTACCCTGCGCCGACGAGAGCACGCAGCGGGTACGACCACCACCTGGATGGGTGCCTGGGTGCTACTACGACCACCCCACGATGAGAGGGCTCGGGCACCGCGTAGGCTGGTTCTGGGTGAAGCCCGACTGGAGCGAACCCGGCTGGCACGTCTTCGGAGCGGAGCGCATCCAGACGCGCAACGCCACCACAGCCGAGATGATGAAACGCATGCAAACCCGAGGATCGAAATGCTGACCCCCGAAGACATCGAGAGGCTGGAAGAGATCAAGGCCATCCGAGAGCGTGCCGACTGGCCTACCTACCCGTGGAAGTACCACGGAGCCCGGGACGATCTCATGGTCCTGCTGTGGCACATGGACGAGCAGGCCCGGCGGATCGAGAGGCTGGAGGCTGTCCTTCCATGGATGGCCGCCAACTACGCGAGCACGCTTGCTGGCAAGCCTGTACGCGATGCCGACGAATGCCTGGTTGCCGCCGAGAAAGCCCTGGAGGTGAAGTGATGGATGCGAAGACGCTGGAGATCATCGAGAGTGTAGAGACGATCGGTGTCTGTGCTGGCAAGTCGCTTGCTCACATCGTTCTGACCGTCCGCGAGCAGGCCCAGCGGATCGCGGACCTCGCCATCACCGCCGACTTCCTCGGCGAAGAACTGGCCGGCTCGCACCGCGCCCACATGACGGCAGAGGCCAAGGTCGAGAGGCTGGAGCGGGTGCTGGCGGCCGAGCAGGGGCGTGAGGGGCTGGATGGGTGGGAGTGGACCGGGGTCTGGAGGCACGACGACCACAGCACCATCAGCAGGGACATCTACGCGGACAACCTCACGGTGAGCGTGTTGTGGAACCTCCGACCGCCGAAAGCGTGCGTACGCATCGTGTGCGAGACAGCGCTCGATGCGATGGAGCGACACGCGGCCGAGAAGGATGCCATTGCCGCCGAGGCCATGGAAGTTGGCAAAGCCGCCATGGCGGACCAGGCATGATCGTCAAGAGGCGCTCGAGGCTCGCCGTGCTTCTCCTCCGGGTGATCGACGCTCGGAAGCCGATGAAGCTGCAGAGCATCGTGGACAAGTGCGCGCCTGGAGAGCCTCTCTGGCGCTGGCGCGAAGTTGCCGAGAGCGGCGTTAGACGCGCTGTGCTATACAGAGAGCGGCGCGACGTGTACGGGTACACCGTCCTCGGCAAAGAGGCGGGCAACGGTAGGAGACGCAGATGAGTGAGCGAAACCGCTACGACCTCCGGCGAGGGGTGATCCACCGGGCTGACGCCATGTCCATCTATCCGGAGATTCCGGATGGTTCGGTGAGGCTGGTGATCAGCGATGGCCCATACGCCATGCGGAAGGCCGACTGGGACATGATGAGCCTGGACGACCTCGTGGACTTCTACCGTCCTCACGTCGAGGCGTGGACGCAGAAGTGCATGCCCTCGGCGTCAGTGTACATCTGGGGGACCTCGGAGGGGTGGGCGAGGCTCGATCCCCTGATGCGAGAGCACGGGTGGACGTTCCGTACCCTGATCGTGTGGTACAAGCCGAACCACCAGGCGCAGCTGCAGAGCATCGACGGTGCGCGTCAGTGGGACGATATGATCGAGGTGTGCGGGTTCTACCAGCGCAACGAGTGGGACCTCGACAGTTCGGTGGCCAGCGCCGGCCAGCACATCGCCTATGTGGCAGGTCGGGACGACAAGAACTGGATTAGGCACTGGCTCAACGAGGAGTGGGACGAGAGCGGGCTGAAGCGCAAGGACATCGACCGCGCTCTTGGCACGAACGGCATGGCGGGGCACTACCTCGGTGCCAGCCAGTGGAGCCTGCCCACCATCGAGGCGTACCAGAAGATCGCGGCCTACGCTCGAGAGCATGGAGCGCCGCGGGAACGCCCCTACCTCGTCCACCCGTCATGCTGGCCACAGACCGGCGTCGACCCCCTGCTCGCCACCTTCGATCACCTCCAGACCAGCTACGACATGCTGCTCGAGAACTACAACCACCTGAGGGAGGAGTACGAGAGCAAGCGGGTGCCGTTTCAGAAGCTCCTGGGTGTCACGAACCTGTGGGAACACGGGGTGCTTGTGAGTTCGGAGCGCCTGCGAAGCCCGGACGGCGTAGCTCTCCACCTGACCCAGAAGCCTCTCGTGTTCTTCGAGCGGATGATCCTTGCCAGCACCAGGCCCGGGGAACTCGTGCTCGAGCCCTTCGGGGGCACCTGTCGCTCGGCGGTGTTCATCGAGCGCTGCCACGAGTCCGACGCTCGCCGATACATCGTGATCGAGATCGACGGAGACGGACGGGACTACATCGAGAACGTCCTGCCGTCTCTGCAACTTTCCCCACCACCGAACCCCAAGGTGAAAAACCAGCTGAACCTCGGCTGGTAGGAGTCCCCACATGCTTCCCAACCAACAAACCGAACTATGGGGCGCGCGTCCGTCGCTGTGGTGGCCCCTGTCGCCGCATGGGTATCCGGGGGCGATGTG
>CALDOK010000196.1 GCA_937912125.1 uncultured Pseudomonadota bacterium | reverse complement strand
CAACAGCACCGGAACTCGCGGTGGCCCACCACCTACCAACTCGTCAACTATTCACAGAGGTGCGGCTGCCATCGGCGGCCAACTGCTGGAACAGCACCGACAGCAGCTCTACGAGTCAGGGCTCACGGAGAACACAACTGCCCGAACCGGGCATTCTTCCGTCGACGACGAAGAGGAGGCCCGCGCCCTCTCGAACTGGCTACCAGGCAGAGCCGCGCCCCCCGTTCCCCTCTTGGCCTTCCCGTACCCCGGCATCGACTACGTGCGGCTGCGCCCTGACAAACCGCACATTGACCAGAATAAATCCGCGATCACGTACGAGGCGCCGGTGGAGAGCCCGATCCGCATCTTCGTACCAGTTCTGAAGTTGGATTCGGACGACGACGATAACACAGGTACAACCAGGAACGATGTTCCAGCCGAGCACTCCGTGCCCGCCCCGAGGGGGCCCGAAGCGACCCAATTCGGGCACAGTGCCCGGTCGCACAGTGGGCGACAGGTGGCGCGATGAGCAAGTACGAACTCCGTACGCGGGGGGAGGCCATGGACAGCCTTCCTTGCTGCAAGGACCACACCTCCATCGAGGGGCTTGCGCCACTGATGCGACGGTTCCCAAAGACCTGGCACGAGATCATCGAGAGCCAGAGCTGGGGTGATGTGGCCGCGAAGATCTCCCTCCGTGAGTATCTGCGTGACGGTGGTGGTGGACTACTGATCCCCACCAGTGCAAGGGACACCAGCGTCAAAAAGAAGCGCTGCGGCGCGCGACGAGTTGCGGAGCTGCTGGGCGACCTTGTCATCGGAGAGCTGAGTGAGGAAGATCTGCTCGAGGCCAGGCGATACTACGAGGCCGAGCGCGGGCGCGGAGCATCATCTGGGCTGAACAGCGCCGACATGCGGGTGCTCAGGCAGGCTGTGCACCGAGCGCAAACAACGCTGGGTGACCTCCGCGTACAGAAGAGCTGGGGAGGGCCGCGGCCAGCCTCGGGGATCAAGGCCAAGTCTCGACCCACACCCACGCCATCGGAGGTCCGCCGGCTGCTCGAGGCATCCGACGCCGTGCTCTGCATGGCCATCGCTCTGATCGTTGGCTGCGGACTGCTTCTGGGTGAGCTGCTGGCTCTGCGGGTGAAGGACGTCAACATCTCCGAGAACACGATCGACGTGCACCACCGCGGCGTCCGGGGCTGGGGACAGGCTCGCGCCCAGCGCATCGTGCGCGTCCCCGACTGGGCCTGGCAGCTCATCCTGCGCGCTCACCCTCGGCTGGCCCAGATGCCCAAGGACGCACTGCTCTTTGGCAGCCCGCGCGACTCGAGTCGACCCTGGACCGGCCTGGGTCGCGCGATCCGTCGCGCGGCAGTCCGGGCGGGGCTGCAGGTCCGAGGTGCCCGCGACACCCGCTGGACACCGCTAGGGCTGCGGCTGCTGTACCAGGAGGTGGCGCGCAAGCTGAAGCTCCCACGGGCACTGGTGCGGGGCACCGTAGTGGCAGGAATGGCGCACAGATCATCCGTCGTCGATGCGGAACTCTGGCTGCGACAGAGCGACCGCCTGGCCCAGACCTGGACCTGGCTGCTCCGGCCGCCGGGGTACCACGAGGGCGAGCGTCACCACGTGCCCCGGCGCGCGCCGGGCAAGGTGCAACCGGGAGAGCCCGAGTGGCCCAACAGGCGCACCAAGCGGTGGCTCGAAGAGCGAGAGAGGAAGAGGCCGCTGCCTTCGGGGTGCGACGAGGTGCCGGAAGTGCGAAGTCGCAGGCGCCCGGAGCGCGATGGGAGCGCCGGGACCAAGGCGTCGGCAGTGCCGACGGAGACACAGGTGGTGGCGGAGTGTATGGAGGCTGCGGCCAAGGCGACGCGTGCAGCGAGGGATGAGGATACTAAAGTTGAGGCCGCGCGGGCGGATGGGCTCGGGGCTGGCTTGATGGGGGGAGGTACCGCTGGCTTGCTCCTGGGGTTGAACCTGGCGGGAAAGAAGGAGGACGAGGGGGAGAAGTAGCGGGGCCTTGGGATGGGTGGTGACGTGAACGGTCCAGCACCTCGGGGTCGGGCACGGCCTTCAGCTCTGGCTTCTGGGGATCGGACATGGAGACTTACTTGACGCCCTCGACAGTATTTTAGGCTCAACCGGATCCCGGTGTGTGTCGAGGGGCTCCAGCGATCTACGCTCCAGCCAGCCTGAACCTGGCTTCGTGGATGAAGAGCAGGCGTAGACCAAAGAACTCGTTGTCGCGGTAGCCATAGGCGACGCGCTTCAGGACCTTGACCTTGTTGTTGATGCCCTCCAGTGGCCCGGTTGTGATGGGGTAGTCGTACCAGGCGAGGATGGCGTGGAAGCGGCGCAGGATGGTGTTGGCGATCCTGGTGGTGTGCTTGTTGCCAAGGCCGAGGGCCTCTTTGCACCACCTGCGCATGAACTTCTCGGCCTTCTTCTTGGTTCCCTGCGACCAGAAGAGCCGCAGGTCCTCCTTCATCAGGTAGACCTTGTGCAGCAGCTCGTTGGCCTCCAACAGCTTGTCGAGACGTGCCTTCTTCTCGGGCTGCTCGTCAAGCTTCTCGCTGGCGTACAACAGCAGGTAGCGCCCGCCCTTGATGGCCTTCTTGCCCTCGTCGTTCAGGCGGTTCTGCTCCTCCCTGCGGATCTTGTCGATCACCCCGTTCATCTCCGCGACCACGTGGTAGCGGTCGTGGACGAGCCTCACTCCCTTGGGCGCGTACAGCCTGACGGCCTTCAGGTAGGCGCCGCTCATGTCCACCGCGATGGCCTCCAGCTTCGCTCCGGACCTGCGCAGCCTTTGGAAGAAGGCCCTCAGGGCGGTGTGGTCCTTGCCCTCGGCCCAGTACAGTACCCGGCCGCTGTCCAGGTCGACCACGAGGGTCATGTAGTTGTGGCCCTTGCGGATGGCGAACTCGTCGATGGCGATGCGCTTGACCTTCCGCCACGAGCGGCGACGCGCCCGCCTCCGCAAGCTGCTCTTGATGATGCTCTTGACCAGGTCCCAGCCGATCCGAAGGTACCGGGCGATATCCAGGATCGTCATCTTGCCGGCCAGCTCCAGCACGAGCTGGCCGAAGGCTCGCGTGTAGGACTTTCTGGGAGCTGCGATGTCCCGGCTCTCCTGGCGACGGGAGCCACAGTTCATGCAGATGAGCGTGTACAGGATCAGCACCATGATGACGGGCTTGTTGCCGATGGGCACGCTGCGCAGGGGGTAGGTGCGGGCGTTGTCGAGGCCCACAGCCCGGCTCCCGCAGCACACGCACCGGCGGTGGCCGGCCTTCTTGACCAGGTGGAAGTAGGTCACCCCCTTGTCGAAGGTGGTCTTGATCAGATCGAAGGTGCGCACCCCGAAGGTTCGATACAGTAGGCGAGTGGACATCAGAGGCTCCATGGTTGGTGGTTTCGCAACTTCAACCTTGCCTCTGATGTCCACCTTCGCC
>CALDOK010000195.1 GCA_937912125.1 uncultured Pseudomonadota bacterium | reverse complement strand
CGGATCTCGGCGTCGATGCGCTCGGAGAGCTGCTGGGCCAGGGCGTAGGCGGCCTTGCCGCCGCCGACCTTCGGGTGGGCACTCTCGGTGTCGCTGGGGCTGTCGTGGTGGGGCACCGCGCCCTCGGCGATGATGATGAGGGTGAAGGGCCTGCCCAGGGTGCCGCGCCGCCGGATCTTCCGGACAATGCGATCGACCGCATAGGGGATCTCGGGGATCACGATGCAGTCCGCCCCGCCGGCGATGCCTGCGTACAGGGCGATCCAGCCAGCATCTCGGCCCATGACCTCGAGCAGCATGACCCGGTCGTGGGACTCGGCGGTGCTGTGCAGGCGGTCCAGGGCTTCGGTGGCGACATCTACGGCCGACATGAAGCCGAAGGTGTAGTCCGTGGCGCTCAGATCGTTGTCGATGGTCTTGGGCACCCCCACAACCGGAATTCCATGCTCCTGCATCAAGCGCCAGCCGATGCGCTGGGTGCCGTCACCCCCAACCACGATCAGGCCCTCGAGCCCCTCGTCGCGGATGGCTTCAGCCAGCTCGGCCGAGCGATCGGCGTGGCTCCCATCAGGCATGGGATAGTCGAAGGGATCGCCGTGGTTGGTGGTGCCCAGGATGGTGCCGCCCCGGTGCAGGATGCCCTTGCAGGATGGGAGGTCGAGGTTGTGCAGCCGGCGGGGCTCGCACAGGAGGCCGTCGAAGGAGTCTTCGATGCCGATCACCTGCCAGTGCAGCTGCCCCACCGCGCGCTTGACCACGGCGCGGATGACAGCGTTCAGTCCAGGGGCGTCGCCGCCGCCTGTGAGGATGCCGATTCGGAGGGACATGGTGACCTCTGCGCGGGGTGGTGCTTCGCCTAGCGCGCCCGCGTGGACTCGTCGAGCCTGCGGAAACAGCCTGGCGGGGCCTCGGCGAGGCGGCCCCTGTTATGATTCCAGCAGCCGGCGGCAGCTTGCCCCCGATTGGAGTCGAGCCATGAGCAACGCGATGGTCGATGCGCTGCGGCGCGCAGACGTATTCTGGGGTCTGGAGCGTGAGGACATCGAGATCCTGTCCGAGGTGCTGCCCCGCACCACCCTCGAGCAGGGGCAGTACCTGTTCCAGCAGGGGGTGATGGGCGACTCCATGTTCATCGTGGCCGAAGGCCGTCTGCAGGTGCGCGTGTCGGACGACCGGGGCCAGAGCACCACCGTGGGCATGCTGGGCGCCGGTGAGTCCGTGGGCGAGATGGCCTGCGTGGACCCCTCTCCCCGCTCTGCGGCCGTGCTGGCCACCCAACCCACCACGGTCAGCGAGCTGAGCGCCGACACCCTCGAGACCCTCGAAGAGGTGGCTCCGGCCATCGTGGCCGCCGTGGTGGGTGGCGTGATGCGCCATGTCACCAAGCGGCTTCGGCAGACCAACGAGCGCCTCGAGCTCGAGCTCCGAGGACTCCACCGGGATCGCGATCCTGCAGCCAAGGGCGCCCCTGCTGCACCCGTCGGCGCGGGCGGACAGCCCAAGCCCTACCGCGGGCTGTTTCGCTGGGCCGAGGCCGAGGTCCCCGAGGGGCTCGAGCTTCGGGACCTCGAGATGCTGGGATCCGCCGGGAGGTTGATGGTCTGGGAGCCCGGCAGCCTGATGTGCCAGGAAGGCCGCCCTGGCGCCTCGTGCTTCGTGCTGCTCTCCGGGCACGTCGAGGTCTTCAAGGCCAGCTCGGGAGGGGGCCGTCACCTCGCCAACCTGGGGCCTGGCAGCCTGGTGGGGCAGATGTCCCTGGTGGACAGCTCCCCTCGCTCGGCGTCGGTCAGGGCTGTGGATCAGGTGGTGGCTCTCGAGATCGGGCGCGACGTGTTCGAGCGCTTGGTGCGCAACGCCACCCCCTTCGCGCTGCGCTTTCAGAGGCAGATCGCCTTCGCAGGCATCCGGCAGCTCCGCATGGCCAACGGTCGGCTGGCGGGCTTGCTGGGTCGCCGCGACAACCTGGACAAGGGCCAGCCCGAGGTCAAGCCCTCCGAGCCCCAGCTGTCGCGGGTCCAGACCGCCCTGTACGAGTGGAACGTCTCGGTCGACGACTAGAGCACCTACCAGCCGGCGGCCATCAGCCGGATGTCGCTCTCACTCGCGGCCAACACACGCTCCAGCCTGCGCGCGGAGGGGTGCGTATGGAGGGCGTCCACCAGCGCGCGCGCGCCGGCCTCGCGCTGGGCGTCGAGCTTGGTGAGCAGCAGGCAGGCGCGGGCGGCGGGCGGCAGCTGGTCGAGGTAGCCGCCGGGGCCGGCGACGGCGAGCGCCAGGGCGTCGGGCCCCAGCGCCGTGCCCGGGGCCAGCCCCAGCCGTGCGGCCAGCAGCGAAGCGCGGTGTACGTGAACCGGGTCCAGGGGGGCACCGATGATGTCGAGCCCCAGCACCGCGATGACCAGACTCGGGATCTGGGCGAGCGCAGGCTCGTGGGGGGCATGGGCCTTCAGGGAACGCCCGGCGGCACCGTCGCACTCGGCGATCACCCACAGGTCCGGGTGGTCGCGCTGAAGCCCCTCGAGGACGGCCGGGGAGACCCCCAGGAGCTTGCCGTCCGTGCTGACGGTCTGGCCCAGGGTGACATGACCCCAGCGATCCAGGGCGCGCTGGAGGGCGGGCAGGACCTCGTCGTGCTCTGCGGTGAGCACCAGGGCAGGGCAGTGCGCGGCGCTGGGCGCCCAGATGCGGGTGGTGGTGGTGGTGACCACGGCCGCGCCGTCAGAGCGCAGCTCGTGGGCCAGGGCGAACATCAGGGTGGTCTTGCCCCCGCCGCCGATGATCTGGACCAGGCGCGGGGCGCGGGCGTGCTGCAGGCCCAGCGCGGGGACCAGAGGCCCAGCCGCGTTCATGGGGCGATGGGGCCGAGCCCGAAGGTCGTGATGATGTGCTCGAGGGCCGCACCGCTGATGGTGCGGGCCTTGTCCGAGATGGTGATGCAGGCCCGGGGGTCGCAGCGAGGGTCCACGTCGCCCAGCTTCTGGCCCCTGCGCACCAGGAGCCCGGGATGGGCCATGCCCCGCACCATGCCGCCGATGCCCGCGTGCACCGAAGAGCCCGCCACCCGGGCCAGCTCTTCGCCCGCCTCGACCACGGCCCCGATGTCGTGCAGCACTACCAGCTCTCCGTCGCAGGGCGCCCGGAGCACCCGGCCCTCGCTGACCCCCGCGATGGTCCCGGGGATCCCTGTGTCGGCGGCGGCGGCACCCCGGGTGATGATGCGGCCGAGGTCATGCCCACGGTTGGTCTCCACCACAGCGTGGACGTGCAGGCCGGCCTCGATGCCCGGCCCATAGCCGATCACCAGCGGCGCCTGGTCCATGGCGTTGCCTTGGTTGCGCTTGAGGATGCGGGCGTCGATGATCACGTCGGGGTGCCAGCGGCGGCGAAGCTGATCGTCGGGATCACAGAAGACCGGCAGGTGGCGCCAGTCGAAACCCGCCAGCGTCACCGCGCCCTCGAGGGTCCAGGCGCGGGCGTTGATGCCCTCGACAGCTACCCCGCCTTCGTACAGGGCCGACGCGAAGGAGACTCTCCTGCGGACGGCGCTCGGCTGCTCGCGGTCGGTCAACACCACCCGGAAGCCGCAGCGGAAGAGGCGATGGGCGGTCCCTGAGGCCTGCTCGCCAGCCCCCTTGATCAGGACCCTCAGGGGCACGCAGCCCCCGGAGAGGGAGGATCGTCAAGACACCAGCAGGGAGAACCGTCGCGGAGCTCGAGCCTGGCGAGGTCGTCGGGGGTGTCCACGTCCAATACGCAGCCCGGGTCGGGCACCTCGACACCCACGCCCGAGCACTCCCGGAGCAGGGCCCTGGCGCCTTGATCACCCTGGACTGCCAGCAGCGCTGGGCGGTAGCGAGCGTGGAGCCAGACAGGGTGGCCACGGCGACCGCGCCAGGTGGGGAACACCATGCCCAGGGGGGCCGTGCGTGCGGCCGCCAGGACGGCCCCCACGGTCGGGTTGCGCAGCGCGGGCAGATCGCCCAGGCCGAGCAGGAAGCCCGTGCAGCCGGGAGGCGCCGCGGCCACGCCAGCACGCAGGGAGCTGCCCATGCCGCGGTCGGAGCGTTCGTTGAAGATCACCTGCCAGTTGGCGGCCTCGGGAGGCAGCGGGAGCTCGGGACGGGTGACCAGGATGCGGTACTCCAAGCCGTGGCCAGAGTAGGCGCGCAGGGTGTGGCCCAGGATGCTGCAGTGGCCCAGGGACAGGCCCAGCTTGTCGGCCCCCATGCGAGAGCCGAAGCCTGCTGCCAAGACGATGGCGACTGTGCTGCCCATGGATGTGGGGGAGGCTCCTAGGTATGGGCGCCGGTGCCCCGCAGCTCCGGCGCGCTCTGGCGCCAGGTCGCGAAGCGCTCGCTCAGCTCCTGGACCGCAGCCATGGTGGCCTGGGGGGTGGAGCCATCGGCGAATGGTAGCACAACCCCCTGGTGTTTGAGCAAGTGGCCCCTGGCGACGACCGTGGAGATCTCACCGCCGTCCGCCGCCCAGATGACGTTCTCCATGACGTTGTCCAGCCGGGTGGGGCACAGGTTGGGGCGGTCCAGGTCGAGCACCACCCAGTCGGCCTGCAGGCCCACCTGGAGCGCCCCCTGCGGCAGGCGCAGGATGCCCGCCGGCACCGAGGTGATCATCTGCAGCAGCTGGCCGGAGGGCAGGACAGTGGCGTCCTGCAGCCGCGCCTTCTGGTACTGGGCGGCCAGGCGCGCTGCGGCGATGATGTTCTGGTTGTCGGCCGAGCCCGATCCGTCGGTGGAGATGGCCACGGGGATCCCGGCGGCCATCATGTCCAGGATGGGGGGCATGCCCGAGCCCAGGATGGTGTTGGCCAGAGGGTTGTGAACCACGCGGGTGCCCGTGCGCGCCAGGATCTCGAGGTCCTGCGGGCCGTTGTTGACCTGGTGGGCCAGCACGGACTGCTCGTCGAGGATGCCGATGGACTCGGCGTACTGCACCGGGGTCATGCCCGGCTCGATCTCGGCTTGGAACCAGCGGGTGGTGTTGGGCTCTTCGGAGCTGTGGATGTGGAACAGGGTGCCGTGTTCCCGGGCCCAGGCTTTCTGGGGAACGAGCACCGCGCGGCTGTTCGAGAACAGCTGATCGGGACCCGGGCAGAAGGTGGTGCGCTCACAGCCGGCCTGAATGGTCAGGGCGCGCTCGAGCCGGGCCATGGCGTCGCTGGGGCTGTCCAGCAGCTCGGCCACGTAGAAACGATCCTGGCCACCGATGGCCACGATCATGGTGGTGCCCGCAGCCTCGTTGGCCTTCGCGATGTCCTCGAGGTGGTACTTGTTGTGGTTGCAGTGGTGCACCATCGAGGAGGTGATGCCGTAGTGGATGTCGCAGAGGCGGGCCATGCGGTAGGTCGCGTACTGCGGCGTGCAGCCCAGGGCCTCGGTCAGCTCGGTGCGCTGCTTGTTGATGAAGCCCGTGAAGGGGTTGACCGCGTGATCCAGCCAGTCTGTCAGGGGCTCGTCCTTGGCCACGCCGATGATGGGCTGCTCGTGATCGTGCCCGTGGGCCTTGACGAAGCCGGGCAGGATCACGCCCCGCAGGCGGGGCAGGGGTTCGTCGGCGGTCTCGGGCCGCACCAGGGCTCCCCCGATGGCCTCGAGGCGCGCGCCGTAGGTGGCCAGCAGGCGCTCGCCCACGGCGGGGGTGTAGGGCCCTATCTCGAGCAGGGTCTCACCCCGGGCCAGCACGTAGCCGTCGGCGATGCGCAGGCCGGGGTCGGGCTGGGCCAGGGGAAGGACGAAGTCGGCGCGGCAGGCGACGATGCGCTCGTGATGCATGGTGTCTCTCTCGGTTCGCTAGAGGCTGCCCAGGGCCCGCAGGACCTTCTCGGGGGTGAAAGGCCACTCCCGCATCCAGACGCCGGCGGCGTCGTGGATGGCGGCGGCGATGGCGGGGGCGGCGCCATTGCAGGAGATCTCGGCGATGGACTTGGAGCCGAAGGGCCCGAAGGGATCGTCGGTGTAGACCAGCTCACAGCGGAAGTCGTCGGGCAGGTCGTTGATCATGGGGACCTTGTAGTCCAGCAGATCGGCGTTGAGGCAGCGGCCCTTGTCGTCCAGCACCATCTCCTCGAACATGGCCGAGCCGATGGTCTTGAGGGCGCCGCCGTAGATCTGGCCCAGGGCCAGGGCGGGGTTGATGGGGGTGCCGCAGTCCTGCAGGGCGTAGAACTTCTGGAGGGTGACCTTGCCGGTGCGAGTGTCCACCGCGACCTGTGCGAAGTGGGCGCCGTAGGGGAAGCTGCCCTTGTCGGTGATGAACTTTCCGACGCTGGTGAGTTGGCCGCGGCCGGTGCCCGTCTGGGTGAAGCGGGCGATGTCTTCGGAGCTGACCTGGCCGCTCATGCCACGGACCGTGCAGGGGTAGACGAGCTCGAGGTTGTCGAGGGGTTCCACCAGCATCTCGGCTGCGACGTCGAGCAGGATGTCCTTCATCTTGCGGGCGGCGTCCTGTGCGGCGCCCCCCGAGAAGAAGGTGCCCGAGCTGGCGTAGGCGCCCACGTCGAAGGGGGTGACGTCGGTGTCGGCGGCGGTGACGGCGACAGCCGTGAGGGGCAGCTCGAGGATCTCGGCGACCATCTTGGCGGTCACGGTGTCCAGCCCCGTGCCCAGATCGGTGCCGCCGGAGTGGAGCATGAAGGTGCCGTCGGCGAACTGGGTGACCCAGGCGTTGGCGGAGTCCAGCCCCGGTAGGCCGGAGCCCTGCTGCACGATGGCGACACCCTTGCCCACCTGGATGTGGGGCTCGGCGCCCTCGACGGGCACGCCCCACTCGATGAGCTCGGCCCCCCGCTCGAGGGCGGGCCCGAGGCCACAGGAGTAGACCAGCTGGGGCACGCCTTCGCGGCCTTCACCCAGGCACTTGAGGATCTCGAGCATGGCGCCTTCGCGCACCCGGTTCTTCTCGAGGAAGGCCAGGGGGTCCATGCCCAGCTCGTGGGCCATCTCGGCGCAGGCCAGCTGCAGGGCGAAGCTGCCCTTGGGCGCGCCGTAGCCTTGGTAGGCACCGGTGGGGGGGATGTTCGAGTACCAGGTGTGTACGTCGAAGCCCATGTGGTCGCACAGCAGCAGGGGAAGGGCCTTGGAGCAGGCGTTCATGGGCACGGTGAGGCAGTGGGAGCCATAGGGGCCCGTGTTGGCGTGCAGATCCATGTAGACCGCGGTGAGCTTGCCATCGCGCTTGGCGCCCAGCTTGACCCGGACCCGCATGGGGTGGCGGGTGCGGGAGGCGATGAACTCTTCTTCGCGGGTGAACCGGAAGTGCACGGCGCGGCCGGTCATCCAGGTACACCAGGCCGCGACCTCTTCGAGGACCATGTCCTGCTTGGCGCCGAAGGCGCCGCCGGTGCGGGCCTTGATGACGCGGATCTTGTTCTCTGGGAGATCGAGCAGGCGGGCGATGATGCGCCGCACGTGCCAGGGCACCTGGGTGGAGGCCCGGATGACCAGGCGGTCTTCTTCGATGCGGGAGTAGACCACGTGGGGCTCGACGGGGGTGCACTGCACCCGGCCGCCGTAGTACTCGCGCTCGAGGGTGACCTCGGCCTCTTCGAAGCCCTTGGCCAGATCGCCGATGCCGCCGCTGACCGACGCCGCCAGGTTGCGGTGGGGGTCGCCGTGGATGGGGAACTGGTAGATGACCTTGCCGCCTGCGGGGGTGGCGGCGCTGTTGTCCAGGTCGTCGGGGGCGCCGACGACGTAGGAGATCTCGCCATCGTGGATGATGGGTGCGCCGGGGGCCCGGGCGGCTTCGATGGAGAGCACGGGCTCGAGGGCTTCGTACTCCACGTCGATGAGGGCCATGGCCTGGGCGGCGATCTCGGCGGTCTCGGCCACCACGGCGGCCACCCGGTCGCCTACATGGAGCACCTTGTCGCCGAACATCTTGCGGTCGTAGGGGCTGGGCTCGGGGAAGCCCTGGCCGGCCTGGCCGTAGTAGATGTCGGGGCAGTTGTCCTTGGTACCGATGAAGACCACGCCGGGCAGGGCCAAGGCCTTGCTGACGTCGACCTTCTTGACGATGGCGTGGGCGTAGGGGGATCGGAGCATCTTGAGCACGCAGGTGCCGGGCTCAACGAAGTCGTCCACGAAGGCGCGGCCGCCTCGGGAGAGGTAGGGCCCGTCGATCTTTCCGCCGGACTTGCCCACCAGGCGCAGCTCAGGGCGGAACTCTGGGGAAAGATCGGCGGCGCTGGCCGCGGGGTCGAGGCGGCGCTCGACGGCCAGCTGCACGGCCCCGAAGACCTGCTGGTAGCCGGTACAGCGGCAGAAGGTGCCGGACAGGGCGTCCTTGACATCGGCTTGGCTGGGGTTGGGCGTGTGGTCCAGCAGCTCCTTGATGGCCAGCACCATGGCGGGGGTGCAGTAGCCGCACTGGACGATGCCGGCGTCGACGAAGGCCTGCTGGATGGGATCGAGGGTGACGTGGTCACCCAGGCGCTCCACGGTGTCGATGACGCCGCCGTCGACTTGGGCCGCCAGCAGCAGGCAGGAGTTGACCAGGCGGCCGTTGAGCTGAATGGCGCAGGCCCCACAGGACCCTTCGCCGTCGCAGCCGTTGCGCACCGAGATGATGCCCTGGCGGCGCAGCAGATCCAGCAGGCGCTCGCCCTGGGTGGTCTCGTAGCTGCGGGCCTGGCCGTTGAGGGTGACGGAGATGTTCATGGCTACTCCCCTGCCTGCTGCCAGGCTTCGACCAGGGCGTCCGCGGCCAGCTCGCCCGCCAGCTTGCGCTTGAAGGCTGCGCCGCCGCGCAGATCGTCGATGGGTTGGACCGCCGCAGCGATCATGGACGTGAGGACGGCGCGCGAGGGCAGGGGAGCGCCCGCCAGGGCCTGCTCCACGGCGCTCAGACGCACCGCGGTGGCCGCCACGCCCCCGACGGCCAGGATGGGCGCCTGGACGCCGGCGCTGGTTCGCTCGAGCGAGGCGCCCACGGTGATCACGCTCAGGTCGTTGGCCGTGCGGGTGAAGTTGGCCAGCCCGACACCCCGCCCGGCGGAAGGGGTGGGGACTTCGATCGCCACGATCAGCCCGGCGGGCTTGGTGGCGACGTACTCGGCCACCGCCACCGAGGCCGAGCCGCTGAGGTTGGCCAGCAGGACGCGAGCATCCAGCGCCACCAGGCAGGGGATGAGGTCGCCGCAGGACTTGCCCGTGGCCAGCTGACCGCCCACCGTGGCCACGTTGCGGACGTTGCGGTTCACCAGCTTGGCGGCCGCGCGCACGAGGGCTGGGGGAGCCTGCGGGGCCTCCATCAGCTCCTGGAAGCTCAGGGTGGCGCCGAGCACCACGCCGCGGGCGCTGACGCCGATCCCCCCTAGGTCGAGGCCGGCCAGGGAGATGAGGTGGCTGGCCCGGTGGGGGTGGTGCTTCTGGTTGATCTCGGTGCCGCCTGCCAGGAAGAGCGCATCGGGGCCGAGATCGGCCTGGAGCTCGAGGGC
The DNA here is from genome assembly GCA_937912125.1 of uncultured Pseudomonadota bacterium. Lineage (GTDB taxonomy): Bacteria > Myxococcota_A > UBA796 > UBA796 > JAFGLY01 > CALDOK01. Next base: position 73,512 of record CALDOK010000195.1, on the reverse strand, counting down.
CTGGCGGACGGAAGTGGGGCGGTGAAAGCCCTGGGACATGGAGCCTCCCGTGTGGGACCGCGTCGCGTGGGACGGGGCAATGTAGAGGGGGGGCTGTGGACCTGTCAACCGCCGCGAGAGGGGGAAGTGGCCCTCGGTGGCGGTCATTCGGAGCGCTGGCGGCCCCCATACCCCTCCGACCTCTCCGGGATCCGGTTAGGAGGGGGGGCTGCGCCCGGTCCGCGTTCGCGCCATTCTCCCCCCTGGAAGGCATCATGCCCGCTCAGCTCCCCCCGTGGCTGCGCCAGCGGCTCGGCTCCTGGGCCGACCAGGGCGTGCCGCTTGCGGTGGCGGTCTTTCTGGGCTCGCGCCTGTTGCTCCAGGTGGTGGGCGTGCTCACCCGCGGCGTGCTGGGCCCCTCCATCGAGGATCACTACGTCTGGCGGTACCACGAAAATGCCTGGTGGGACATCTGGGGGGTCCTGGACTCGGGCTGGTACCTGTGGATCGTCGAGCGCGGCTACCAGGAGGTCATCGAGCCCGGCGCGCTGCAGACCAACCACGTGTTCTTCCCGGCCTACCCCCTGATCTGCAAGCTCGTCACGCCCCTGGTGGGCCATCCGCTGGTGGCCGGCGTGCTGGTATCCAACCTCTGCTTCCTGGGGGCGCTGCTGCTGCTGTGGAGCATCGTGAAGCAGCGTGTGGACGCCAGGACCGCCTCGCTGGTGGTTGCCATCGCGGCGTTCTTCCCAGGTTCCTACGTGTTCTCGTCCATGTACACGGAGTCGCTGTTCCTGCTGCTGCTGCTGGGCTGCGTCCACTACGCCCTGCGGGATCGCTGGGTGATGGTGGGGCTGGTGGGGGCGCTGCTCACGGCCACACGCTTCGTTGGGCTGGTGGTGCTGCTGCCACTGGGGCTGCTGTTCGTGGAGCGCCACGGCTGGGCCTCCCTGCGGCGAGCACGCTCCTGGCTGCGGCTGTCGTCGCTGGCGCTGGTGCCCCTGGGCACCGCCCTGTACATGCTCTTCCTGCACTCGCTGGTGGGAAACCCCTTGGCGTTTCTGGACGTGCAGGCGGGCTGGCACCGCAGCTTCCAGAGCCCGCTGGTGCCCCTGCTGGCGCCCTTTCTCCAGCCTTCGGCCTACAACACCTTCCAGTGGCTCTTCGCGGTGGCCTGCTTCGCCTCGCTGGCGCCCCTGATCAAGCGCAAGCTCTGGCCCGAGCTCGCCCTGGCGCTGTGTCTGCTGGGGGTGCCCCTGCTCAACGGCGCGAGCTACGCTCCCCTCGAGTCCTACGCCCGCTACACCATCGTGGCCTACCCCATCTTCCTAGGGCTGGCGCTGGCGGTGCGGGACCGGCCGCGCCTGCGGTGGCTGCTGATGGCCGGTCTGGCGGCCCTCAACGCCTGTATGATGGTGGGCTGGGCGGTGGGCTCGTTCTTCGTGATGTGAAGGCGGGCGGTGGCACGCCGCCAGGAGGCCGGAGACAGTGGACGAACGCGCGGACCGTCGGCCGCCTCGGCACGGGGATGCGAGCCTTGGACTCAAGAAGCCCGGCGAGAATACGATAGAGTAGTCGTACCCGTTCGTTCATCTCCTCGTTCGCTGGCTCCGCGGAGGCCGAGTGCGTCTCGCAGTGTACTTCCAACGGCCCCGATGGCTCCTCCTGCTCGCGCCTGCGCTGCTGAGCGGCTGCTGGACTGGAGGCGCCCAGTTCCCGGACACGGGCTACCTCTACGAGTGGGAGATGGACCCCGATCAGCCACCGATCCCGTTTGGCCTGTGGGGCCTCAACGGCTTTCACGATCCCGACGGGTTGCGCGGAGTCCAGGAACAGTTCGGGATCTCGGCCTTTCACACCTCCACCTACAGCCCGAGCTACGGGGTCGGCATGTTGCTGCCCATGGTCCGGGATGCCGGGCTTCGGGTCAACCTCCGCATGGCCGGTGATCACGGCTACTACACCACCGCGGATGGCGACTTCGATCTCGGGGCCTGGAAGCAGATGCTCGCGCCCTGGAACGACTCAGGGGTCCAGGAGTTCATCGACGACGGCACGATCGCCTACCACATGCTGCTGGACGACATCGGGAACTTCGAGGGCCTCTCTCCCACCGGGGACGAGCTCGATGAGATGGCCCGCTTCAGCCACGGCTTGTTGCCCCGGCTCCAGGTGGCCGTGCGGGAGGAGGCTGCTCGGGTGCCTCACCCCACCAGCGGCCGCTTCGAGCACCTGGACGCATCGATCAACCAGTACATGGCCGACTATGGCAACGTCGAGGAGTATGCGCTCATCAACATGGCGGCGGCCGACGAGCTGGGTCTCGAGATCGTCAACGGGCTGAACATCGCCGATGGAGGTGACGGCTCCAGCTTGCAGCCCGGCTGGTCCCAGAACCGCCACGCCATGTCCGCCGAGGAGATCGTCGAGTACGGCTATGTCCTGAGCGCGGTACCTGGCTGCGTGATGTTCATGGCCTGGGAGTACGACGGGCAGGAGCAGTGGTCGGATGGGAGCGTGGGCAGCGACTACTTCGACCAGCCGGAGAACACCGAGGCGCTGCGCTGGCTCGGTCTACGCCTGGCGGGGGTGGAGACGGATCGGCCTTGACGTGACGGGGTCTCGAGGGCGGCTGATCGACCTCTGCGGGAGCTGCGCCTTTGCCATTCCGCCAGGAGTTGGTCATGATCGAAGCATGATCATCCTCTCCCTCGCGCTCTCTCTTGTGGCCTGCTCCCCCAAGGTCATCGACTCCGAGCCCCCCGACGGCGTCGACTCCGACTCCCCGTCCGATACCGCCGCCGGGCCGACGGCGGTGGCCACCGCCGAACCCACCGTGGGCGTCGTCCCCTTCGAGGTCGTCCTCTCAGGGCTCGGCTCGAGCGCTGGCGGATCGGCCATCGAGGGCTACGAGTGGACGCTGCCTGATGGCGCGGTCGTGGCAGGGGAGACGGTCACCACGACCATGCTCGCCGAGGGCGACCACAGCTTCTCACTGACCGTGGTGGACCAGGGAGGACACAGCTCGGAGATGACCGTGGAGGTCCTCGCCAGCTGTCCCGGCTTCGCCGAGGCCACGGTGGCGGGCGCCATGGGCTGGGGCGAGGTGTCAGGGCTCGCCGCGGCCTCGACGGCAGGCGTCCTGTGGGGCCACTCGGACGCGCAGGGGCGTGGCCCGGAGGTCTTCGCCATCAGCACCGATGCCCGCCTGTTGGGCACGTTCCTGCTGGCGGGCGTGTCGGACGTCGACTGGGAGGACATCGCTCGTGGCCCCGGGCCCGAGGAGGGCGTCTCCTACCTGTACGTGGGGGACACAGGCGACAACAGTGAGGCCCGAAGCAGCGTCACCGTGTACCGCTTCCCGGAACCCCTCGACTTCGACGGCGGGGCGATCATGGGCGCCGAGGCCATCACACTGACCTACCCGGACGGCCCCCGCGACGCCGAGACCCTGCTGATCGATCCGCTCACGGGCGATCTCATCCTGGTCGAGCGGGATCGGGACGACCGCGGTGAGTCAGGGATCTTCGTGGCGCAGGCTCCCTTGTCCACGACCGGGCCCACCGCGCTCACCCAGATGGGGAGCCTCACCTTCGGGACGGACCCGCTGCCTGGCGATGTGGACGCCACCGGAGGGGACGTCTCCCCCGACGGCCAGATCGTGGCGATCCGCACCCACGACAGGGTGTGGGCCTTCGCGCGGGATCCGAGCCTGCCGCTGCACACGGCGTTCGCTTCCCCGGCCTGCGGCACCCCGGAGGTGTTCGATGCCAAGGGGGAGGCCATCGCGCTCGCGTGGGACGGGAGCGGGTACTACACGGCCAGCGAGGGGGTCGGCGAGCCCCTGTACTGGTACGGCTCCCAGTAGTCCCTCGGCCCCTCAGCGGTCGTCGCCCTTGCCGTCGGCGCCATCCCAGCGGCGCAGCTTGGCGAAGTCCTTGATGTGGCCCCAGATGGCCTTGCTGCCCCGGAAGATGTAGTCCATGTCCTCGACGGAGCGCACGTTGGCCAGCTGGCGCATGAAGAAGCGGGGGTCCAGGAACAGCTTGTAGAACTGCCCGGCCATGCGCACGACCTCTTCCTCGTTCATGTCGGTCAGCTCGCAGACCGGCTCGGTCATGTCGTAGCGCTCGTACTCCTCGGCGCCGAAGCGGATCCAGCCGTTCTTGTGACACAGGTCGAACAGGGGGGTGCCTGGGTAGGGCATGATCACCGTGGCCTGCAGCATGTGAGCCAGCCCGTTGGTCATCAGGTAGCGGGCCAGGCGCAGGGACTCGTAGGCGTCTTCCTTGGTCTCCCAGGGGTAGCCCACCATGACCGTGAGCTGGACCTCGAGGCCGGCTTCTTTGGCCAGCCGGGAGCCCTCGATGATCTGCTCGCGGGTGAGGTTCTTGTTGAGGATGTCCAGGGTGCGCTCGTTGGCGCTCTCGAGCCCGATGAGCAGCTTGCGGAAGCCCGCCTTCTTCATCAGCTTGGTGTTCTTGGCGGTGAGGTAGTCGTAGCGGAAGTTGCAGTCGAAGATGATCTTGTCGGCCATCTTGCGGTCGATGGCGCCCTCGAGGAAGCGCAGCAGCCAGCCGCCGCCGGGCAGGGAGCCGGAGTCGTCGAAGATCTCCTTGGCGCCGTACTTGTCGATGAGCATGTCCATCTCGTTGAGGAGATGCTCGGGGCCTACGGTGCGGAAGCGCGGGTAGGTGGTGGTCCAGGAGCAGAAGGTGCACTTGCCCCACGGGCAGTCCCGGCCGGCCATGGTCCACATGAAGGGCAGGCGCTTCTTCCACTTCTCGAAGTACAGGTGGGCGTTGGTCAGGTCGCGGTCGACCCAGGGGAGCTCTTCGAGGTTTCCTTCGTGCACGTAGGGGCCGGTGTTGCCCCAGGTGCCGTCGTCGTTGCGGAACACCACACCCGTGCCCAGGGCGGTTCCCTTCTCGAGGTGGTCGACGATGCCCTTGATGGAGAAGTCGTAGTCACCGCCGGTGAGCACGTAGTCCACCACACTGTGCTCCATGGACTCGTCGGGCTTGCCCGCGGCGTGGTCGCCGTACAGCACGGTCTTGACCCCGGGGGACAGGGCCTTGATGCGGGGCAGCATGGCCCAGTGCTGACGGACCACGGGGGCCTTGGTCTCGATGGCGATGAGCTCGGGCTGGAAGTCCCGGACGAGCTGCTCGAACTGGGCCCAGTCCTTCTGCTCGGTGATGTGGTCCGCCCAGCAGACCTGGTGGCCCAGGCTCTTCAGGTAGGTGGCCGCTGAGGCCGGGACGCAGGGGTAGAGGTAGCTCGGCTTGGACATCCACTGGAACTGCCGGTTCTGGGTCAGCATGGGGCTGCCCTTCCCTTCCAGCGGCGGGTAGGCGATCATCGCGCGCATGCAGCAGTCCTCGGGTGTGGTCCGGTGCTCGAACCTGCCACGACAGGGCCTCATCGTCAACGTCGAGTCCACGACCCGGTGAACGGGGGAGCGGTTAGGCATACGCTCCGCCCTGGAGCCCCCATGAAGGACAAGGTCATCGGTACCGCGCTCTCGTTCGACTGCCACATCGGCTTTCACGACTACGAGCGCCAGATCCTGCAGCGGGTGGTGGTGGACTTCGAGGCCTGGACCGACTTCCGTCGCAACGCCCTCGAGGACGATCCGGACGGCATCGTGGACTACTACGAGGTCAACCGCGCGCTGGTCGAGCACATCGGCGCGCGCAGCTACCAGCTCATCGAGGCCCTGGCCGAGGACGTGGCGCGGATCCTGTGCACCCGCTTCCCCGTGGGTCGGGCCAAGGTCCGGGTCACCAAGGCGCCCTTCGACATGCCCAACGTGGGATCAGTGGCCGTGGAGTGCGAGCGGGTGCCCGAGGACTACCGGGAGGGCTAGTCCATGCAGGTCTTCTCGAACTCGGCCATCAGCCTGGACGGCAAGCTGGGGCCTGTGAACTACGACCACATGCGTCTGGGGACGGCCGAAGACCTGCGCCGCATGTCGTGGCTGCGCTCCCGGGCCGACGCGGTGCTGGTGGGCGGCCGCACCTGGCGCGCCTGGAGCCTGCCCCTGATCGAAGATCCGCTGGTGGTGCGCCAGCCGCGCTCCACCCCGATGATCAACGCGGTGCTCACCCGCAGCGGCGCAGGCGCGCGCAGCGGGCGCTTCTACGCCCACCCCCACACCCGGCCCGTCTTCCTGGCTGGCCCGGACGCGGAGCTCGAGGGCCTGCCCCCCGGCACCCCGATACATCGGGCCCTGCACGAGCCCACCGTGGCCTGGGCCGTCGGCATCCTCGGCGCCCACTACGGTGTGCGCAACCTGCTGGTCGAGGGCGGCGGTGCGCTCATCGCCCAGCTGCTCGAGGCAGACCTGCTGCACGAGCTCAACGTCACCCTCTGCCCCCTGGTCCTGGGCGGGCAGGGTGGCCCCACCCTGGCGGATGGCGCGGGCTTCGATCCCAGCTCGCTGCCTCGCCTCGAGTTGCTGTCCCACGACGTGGTCGGGCAGGAGATCTACCTGCGCTACCGCGTGCTCCCACGGGCGCCAGGGTCAGGCGCCACGGGCTGACCCCCAGCCGATGCAGGGCGCGCCCCAACCCGCTATGAAGGCGTGTGATCGCGGGGAGCAGCGCTCCTCGACCAGGAGGTGAGTCGTGTTGTTGTCCTTGCTGTTCGCGGGTGTCACCTTCGCTGCCGATCTCGAGCAGGGTTGGTACCTGGCCGACTCCGGCCGCGGTGAAGAGGGTGTGCGCATCGCCGCCCAGGCTTTGGCCCTGGACCCGGATGATCTGGACGCCCATCGCCTGTACATCTGGTCGCTGGTGCGCACCGTTCGCGACGGGCCGCCCATCGAGGCTCAGTACCGCAGCTGGGTGGATCGCGAGCCTGACAGCGTCACCGCCCGCGTCGCCCTGGCCACCCTGCTGCCGTGGCGGCACGAAGGCAAGGGCCCCTGGTGCCAAGAGCTGGCCGCTCTGGTCGACCCGCTGCCGGCCGACGAAAACGCGCGCTTCCTGGCCCTCCGTGCCCGCTACGAAGCCGGGCGTCACTGCGAGTTCCAGCAGGTCACCGATCGCCAGGTGATCATCGCCCTCTCTGGCGCCACCGCCCAGGCCCGGGGCTACGGCCTGCAGCTGCGCTTCCTCAACGAGCCCGTCGATGCCGGGCTGGTCGCTGACCTGGCGGCCTTCTACGCCGAGCGTCCTCGGGAGCTGCGCTACGCGGCGGCCCTGTGGGGGGTGGAGCCCGAGGGTCCCCAGCTCGACCAGGCTCGCGCCGACGCCATCGATGCTGCCCGCAAGGCCCTGGGATCCGATGACCCGGTCCAGGTCCACGCGGCCCTGTACGTCTTCAGGGCCGCCGAGGATGTCACCGGCGTGGCGGCGGCCGCCAAGCGTTGCACCGAGCTGGACCCAGGCTGGAAGGGCCCGCGCCAGTCCGGGAGCATCCAGGCCCAGTGGGCCCAGCGCAAGACCGACCCATGGTCTCCGCTGCAGGCGCGCATCGACCGGGCGCGCCGCAAGGCCATCGCCGGCGTCGCCGTGCGCGAGCTCGAGGCCCTCGAAGACCGCGTCCCCGAGGCCGGGCTCACCCGCGCCTACTACCAGGAAGCCCTTGGCATGGCCCTCGAGCGCGCCGGCAAGCCCAAGCGGGCCCTGAAGGCCTACTACGAAGGCTGGCAGGCCGAGCCGGCCAACGGCAGCATGGCCAACACCTACGCCTACACCGCCGCCAGCCAGCAGCGGGATCTGGGCGCCGCCCTCGAGGCCATCAACACCGCCCTCATCGAGGTCACCGCCTACGATCCCCAGTCGGATCCCTCCATCGACGGCTACGACGCCTGGATGGACAAGATGGCCCACCTCACCGCGGCACGGCTCGACACCCGCGCCTGGATCAACCATCTGCTGGGTCACCACGCCGCGGCCGCGGCAGATCTGCGGCGGGTGCTGCTGGTGTCCCGTGAGCAAGAGCCCGTCTTCCACCTGCACCTGGGCCTGGTCTACGCCGAGCTGGGCTTGGCGGGCCCGGCCCTCGAGCACCTGGGGCGTGGCCTGGCCATGGGCCCCTCGGACGAGCCTGAGCTCGAGCTCCAGGCCCGCGAAGCCGCCGAGCGGCTGTTCACTGCCCAGCGCTGGGCTCCGGGCGGGCTCGACGCCTGGCTGGCTACCCGGCTGCCGGACAGCTTCCACGGCGGTGAGTCCCTGCCTCCGGATCACCTCAACGTGGGCATGGCGTTCCCCGACCTGACCATCCAGGTCGATGGCGAGGACCACACCCTGAGCGACTTCGGCGGCGTCCGGGTCATCGACATCTGGGCCAGCACCTGCGACGCCTGCCTGGACACCCTCGATCCCTTGAACGATCTGGCCGACGCCTACGAGTCCAAGGGCGTGCAGTTCTTCCTGCTGTCGGTGGATGACAGGCCCTGGATGTCCGACAGCTTCTGGCAGGACGCGCCCCCTCGCGAGTACCACATCGCCTGGGCTGGCCGTGACGCCCTCGAGGAGCTCGAGGTGCCGGGCATGTCCACCGTGTTCGTCATCGACGGCGACGGCATCATCCTGGGCTGTCTGCCCCGCTTCCGCGGCGCGGACGACTCCCGCCTGGCACGCAAGCTGGAGCAGGCCTTGAGCCCGCCCGCCGCCGACGAGTGATCACCGGGGCGGTGGCCCCTGCTCGGGCGTGGAGGCTGGTTCCCCCAGCAGCGCCCGCAGATCGGGATCGTCCTCGCCGCGCCAGGCCAGGGTCTGGACCAGGGCTGGCGTGCGCGCGCCCCGCATCTCCAGGCACAGGTGACGGGCGCTGAGGTGTACGAACACCGAGCGAGCGTCCAGGCGCAGGATGAGGTCATCGGCCAGGGTGGCACCCAGCCGCTCCTGCACCTGGGGACGCAGCGCGTGGTGGTGAAGCAGCCGCACGATGCTGCCCAGGCCCGCCAGCCGCCCCGCCGGCCGCAGCCCGATGCAGGCGTGGCCCAGGAACGGCACCAGGTGGTGGGCGCACAGGGACTGGAAGGGCACCTCACGGAGGATGAGGGGATCCGTGGACTGGGCGTCGATGAGCGTGATGCCCGGAGCCGCCCGGCGGGGGTCGAGTCCCCGCAGCAAGCCGAGGAAGGCTGCGGGGGTGGCCGCGCACTCGGGGTCGGTGTCGAAGCCCACGTGGGCCAAGACCGCCGCCAGGTGCTCCTCGGGGCTCAGATCGGAGGCGCCCATGGCTAGATCTGCTCGATGGTGCCCTGGTAGAAGGCGTCGAGGATCTCGCGGTGGTTGTTCTCGACCACCTTGCGCTTGATGGACATCTTGGGGGTCAGCTCGCCGGACTCGATGGTGAAGTCGTGGTCCAGGATCTGAAACTTCTTGATGCTCTCGTAGGAGGCCAGCTCGGAGTTGATGCCGTCGATCGCGGCCTGGATCAGCTGCTTGACCTGGGGCTTGGAGGCGAGGTCGGCGTAGCCGCTGAAGGTGATCTCCTGCTCCGTGGCCCACTTGCCGACGGACTCTTCGTTGATGGTGATCAACGCCGAGCAGTAGTTGCGCTTGTCGCCGTGGACCACGATCTGGGACACGTAGGGGCTGCGAGCCTTGAGCAAGTTCTCGATGTTCTGGGGGGCCACGTTCTTGCCGCCCGCGGTGACGATGATGTCCTTCTTGCGGTCGGTGATGGCCAGGAAGCCGTCACCGTCGACCTTGCCGATGTCGCCAGTGCGGAACCAGCCGTCCTCGGTGAAGACCTCGGCGGTGTCGGCGGGGCGCTGGTAGTAGCCGCGCATCACGCCGCGGCCCTTGAGCAGGATCTCGCCGTCGTCGTCGATCTTGACCTGGGTGCCGGGCAGGGTGGGGCCCACGGTGCCGAACTTGAAGCTCTCGGGCTTGTTGACGAAGCTGGCGGCCGAGGACTCGGTGAGGCCGTAGCCCTCGAGGATCAGGATGTCGGCGGCGTGGAAGAACTCGGCGATCTCCTTGGACAGCGGGGCGCCGCCGGAGATGAAGAAGCGCATGCGGCCGCCGAAGAGGGCCTTGATCTTGTGGAAGACCAGCTTGTCGGCCAGCCTGTACTTCAGAGCCAGCAGCCCCGAGGGCTCCTTGCGCTGCTGGCGCAGGCTGCTGACCTGCCGACCCACGCTCAGGGCCCACTGGAAGATGGCCCACTTGACCTTGCCGCCGGCTTTGGCGTTCTCGACCACCTTGTTGTAGACCTTCTCGAAGATGCGGGGCACGCAGGTCATGAAGGTGGGGTTGGTCTCGGCCAGCTGCTTGACCATCACATCGGTGTCGCCGTCGACCACGGTGGGGATGCCCATGCGGATGAAGCAGAGCTCCATGACCTTGGCGAAGCTGTGGGCCAGGGGCAGGAAGAGGTACTGCTTGTCGGAGGGCAGCAGGATGTCGAGGTTGTCGATGGCCTCGCCTTCGTACACCCAGCAGTCGTGGGTGAGCATGACGCCCTTGGGCTTGCCCGTGGTGCCCGAGGTGTAGATGATGGTGGCCAGGTGGTCGGGCTCGATGGAGTCGCCGATCTCGACGATCTTGCCAGGGTTCTCCTGGTCCCAGGCACGGCCGAGCTCCATCAGGTCGTCCAGGCTGATGACCCAGTCGCCGTCGGCGCCGTCGGTGAAGGTGATCAGCTTGATCACCTCGGGGAGCTGGTCCTTGACGCCGCGGAGCTTGTCAGCTTGCTCGGCGTTCTCGACGAAGACCAGCCGGGTGCCGGAGTCCTGGATGATGTAGGCGCACTCCTCGGCGGTGTTCGAGGGGTAGATGGTGGTGGTGGCGCAGGCGGCGGTGAGGATGCCGATGTCCGCCACGATCCAGTCGGGCATGGTCTTGGCCAGGATGGAGCAGCGCTGCTCGCTCTCGAGCCCCAGGGCCACCAGGCCGCAGGCCACGTCGTGCACCCGCTTGCCCGTGTCGCGCCAGTCGATGTGGGTCCACGCGCCAGCGCGCTTGAAGAGCATGGCCTGGGCATCAGGCGTGGAGCTCACACGGTCGCGGAACATCTCGACCACGGACTTGTAGGAAGCACTCGACATGGACACTCCAGCGAGGAGATGAGGTGGGGAGGGTCCCAGGGGGAAGGACGGCGCAAGGACCGCTGGCCCCCGGACTGTGGTGCACTCATATCATGCTTGCCTGCAGGGCGGAGTCTGCCGACCCTCCGGCGGGCCCCGGTCTCGGTAGCCTGGCGGACACCCCGCGCGGGTTCGCGGTGCTACATTGGGCCCTCCCTCAGCCCCCGTGACCCATGCTCGGCAAACACAGCCCCGGCACCAAGCGCACCCGCGTGCTCTTCGTGAAGTACCACGAGGCCGCCGATCAGCAGCCTCTGTCCCAGAAGGCCGCGGAGAAGATGGGCATCTACCCCAGCCTCTCCCTCGGGGGCCTGGCTTCGTGGCTGCGCCAGAACGGCTTCCCGGTGGCCATGATCGATCTGCACGCCGAGAACGTGCTGGTCGAGCAGGCCGCCGACAGCCTGCGGGAGTACGACCCCCGGATCGTCGCGCTCACCTGCAAGACCCTGGGCTGGCCGGCGGTGTTGCAGATCGCGCAGCTGGTGCGGAGCGTGATCCCCAAGGCCCTGGTGGTGGTGGGCGGTCCCCACATGACCATCTACCCCACCGAGTCGCTGGTCTGGGAGTGCATCGACATCACCGCCGTGGGCGATGGCGAAGACACCCTGCTCGAGATCTGCGAGCGCCTCGAGCACGGCGACGAGCCCTGGGACGTGCCGGGCACGGCGTCCCGCCGACCAGGCGGCGAGGTGGTGCTCAACCCGCCCCGGCCCGTTGTCCACGACCTGGATCGTTTCCCGTTCAGCGCCTTCGATCTGATGCCCATGGAGCGCTACCACTGCCTCACGGTGCTGAAGCCCATGGCCACCATGGTCACCTCCCGGGGCTGCCCCTGGCACTGCGGCTACTGCTCGCAGGTCTACTCCGAGAAGCTCCGCTTCCGCTCCATCGACGCGGTGGTCGAGGAGATGGCCTGGCTCGAGAAGACCTGGGGCATCCGCGAGATCGTCATGTTCGACGAGACCTTCACCATCGGCAAGCAGCGTATGCTGCGCTTCGCCGAGGAGGTGTTGCGTCGCGACCTGAAGGTTCGCTTCAACATCCGCGCCCGGGTGGACACGGTGGACCGCGAGGTGCTCGAGGCGCTCAAGGCTGCGGGCCTGCGCTCCATCCACATGGGGGTCGAGGCGGGCACGGACCGCATGCTCAAGATCATGAACAAGGGCATCACCCGCGAGATGTGCGAGCGGGCCTTCCGCATCGCCCGCGAGGCGGGCATCGAGACGCGCGGCTACTTCATGCTGGGCTACCCCGATGCCACCGTGCACGACCTGCAGTCCACCATCGACTTCTCCTGCGAGCTGGGCCTGGACTGGGCCAGCTTCTCCGTGGCCACCATCCTGCCTGCCACCGAGCTGTACGACATCTCCCGGGAACGCGGGTACGTCTCGGGCGATCCCTGGCTGGACTACACCCGAAACGGGGGCGGCACGCTGCCTCAGCTCGAGACCGAGACATTCAGCGCCGAAGATCTGCGCAAGTGGCGCACCAAGGCCTACGCCAGCTTCTACCTGCGCCCCGACCTGCTCAAGCGCAAGCTGTCCAAGACCGAGAGCCGGGAAGAGCTCACGGAGATGATGGGGGGCGCGGTGGTGTTCTCCGAGATCATCAAGTCTTCGGTGCTGGGCAAGGTCCCGTGGGTGGGTGCTGGCAAGATCGCGACGGTCTGATCAGGCTTCGACAACGGCCAGCAGGCAGCGGTCCTTCCCCGCCAGGTCCTTTGACGTCTCGGCTGCAGCGAACCCCGCCTCGAGGGCCAGCGCGACGGTGGCAGGGCCCTGCTGCCAGGCATGCTCCATCACGATGCCCACCCGCGCGCGGGCTGCGGCCTGAGGGAGCAGGCGGCGGATGATGTCCAGCCCGTCGGGGCCGCCGTCCAAGGCGCCGCGGTCCTCGTAGCGGACCACCTCGGGCTCGAGCCCTTCCAGCTCCGCGCTGGGGATGTAGGGCGGGTTCGACAGCACCCAGTCGATGGGACGATCGCTGGGCACTGGGGCCAGCAGATCGCCCTCCAGCAGCCCCACGCGGCCCTCGAGGCCCAGGGCCATTGCGTTGGCCTTGGTGCAGGCCAGGGCCTGCCTGGACCGGTCCACGGCGTAGACGCGCACACAGGCCCGGGCGTGCGCCAGGGACAGCCCCAGGCAGCCCGAGCCGCAGCCCACGTCCGCCACGAACAGGGGCTCCTCGCGCTCGGCGGGGATCCGCCGGAGCAGGGCCTCGACCAAGAGCTCGCTGTCCGGCCGCGGCACCAGCAGCCCCGGGAGCAGGGAGAAGTCCAGGCTCATGAACTCCCGGTGGCCGGTGATGTAGGCCAGGGGCTCGCGCATTGCCCGGCGGCGCAGCAGGGCTCGGATGGCGTCGAGCTCGGCTTGGTCGAGGGGCCGATCCGTCTGGAGATAGACCTGCATCCGAGTGAGGCCCAGGGCGTGACCCACCAGCAGGGAGGCGTCCAGCTTGGCGCTGGCCACCCCGCGATCCCGGAGGAAGTCGGCGCTCAGGGCCAGGATGCGGCCCAGGTCTTCCATGGCCGCGCTAACCTTCGTCCTGAGCTGCGAGCAGCATCGCCTGGTTGCTGGCCTGCAGCCCCGAGATCAGCTCGCTCAGGTCGCCATTCATGACGCGGTCGAGCTTGTAGAGGGTGAGGTTGATGCGATGATCCGTGACGCGGTTCTGGGGAAAGTTGTAGGTGCGGATCTTCTCTGAGCGATCGCCGCTGCCCACCATGGAGCGCCGAGCAGCGGTCACCTCGGCCATGGCTTCGTCTTGCTTTCTCTGGAGCAGGCGAGCCGAGAGCACCGACATGGCCCGCGCCTTGTTCTTGTGCTGGGACTTCTCGTCTTGGCAGATGACCGTGATGTTGGTGGGGATGTGGACGATGCGCACTGCGGAGTCGGTGGTGTTGACCGACTGGCCTCCGGGGCCGCCGGCCCGCATCACGTCGATGCGAAGCTCGTTGGGGGCGATGTCGATCTCGACCTCTTCGGCCTCGGGCAGCACCGCCACGGTGGCCGCGGAGGTGTGTACGCGACCCTGGGTCTCGGTGAGCGGGACGCGCTGCACACGATGCGTTCCACCCTCGAAGGCCAGGTGGGTGTAGGCCGCCTCGCCGGAGATCTTGCAGAGGATCTCCTTGTAGCCGCAGGCCGACCGACCCCCGCCTCCCCCGACGGTGATCTCGTGGGCCGAGAAGACCTCGAACTTGAGCTTGTTCTGCTCGCAGTAGTAGTTGTACATCCTGAACAGATCGCCAGCGAACAGGGCGGCTTCGTCGCCCCCGGTGCCGGCTCGGATCTCGAGGATGACGTTGCGGCCTTCGTAGGGGTCCTTGGGCAGCAGCAGCAGCTTGAGCTGCGCCTCGTACTGGGTGAGCTGCTCCTCGAGCAGCTCGACCTCTTCCTGGGCCATGTCGCGCATCTCGGGATCGTCCAGCATGAGCCGGGCGTCTGCCAGCTCCGTCTTGTTCTGCTTCCAGGCGATGTAGACCTCGACCACTGGCTCGAGCTTGGACAGTTCCTTGTGCAGCTCGGTCATGCGGCGGTGGTCACGGGCTACATCGGGGTCGCTCAGCTTTCTGTTGATCTCGTCGGCGCGAGCCTGGACCTCGTTGAGTCGGTCGAACATCGGTCTCTCCAGGGTGAGCTTTCCCGGAACACGGGGTTGTGTGCTTAACGCGGGCGCAGCCGACAGGGTGGACCCGCTCGGCAGCGTTCGTGTAGCCGGCACCTGCGTCGCTGCGTCATAGCGCCGCCTGGGAGGCGGCTGCAGAACGCGGTCCTGTCAGGAGGAGGGTGCCCCCAGCTCGAAGACCTCGCCCTCGAGCCCGAGAACGTTGCCCCCGAGAGTCTGCTCCACCGCCAGCGCGCTGGAGAGGGCCGCGATGGCCACGGCGAGCTGCTCGTCGTCCGGCTCTTCGGTGGTGAGCCGCTGCATCGCAAGGCCCGGCAGCGCCAGCCAGCGGAAGACCGCGGCCTTGGTGTAGAAGCGGCTGGAGGCGCGGATGATCTCGTAGCTGACCGCCGCCACGGGGAGGGTGAGGGGCAGCTTGATGGCCACCTGCGCGAGGTTCTTGAGCAGCCGATGCTCGACGGGGAGCGGCGGCAGCAGGGGGAAGACCACCGCGAAGACGAGGATGGAGATGCTCACCACGAACAGGATGAAGCTGGTGCCGCAGCGGGGGTGGAAGCGGGTCTGCTTGCGGACGTGCTCGAGCTCGAGGGGGAGGCCAGCCTCGTAGGCATAGATGGTCTTGTGCTCGGCGCCGTGGTAGGCGAAGACCCGCAAGATCTCGGGTGAACGCCGAATCAGCGCGATGTAGGCCAGGAAGATCCCCAGCTTGACGATGCCGTCCACGATGTGGAAGGCTGCGCCTTCGACGTCCAGCGCCGTGCCGGTGGCCCAGCCCAGGCCGTCGGTGAGCAGGTGCGGCAAGGCCACGAACAGACCGATGCCCAGCACCAGGGAGAAGGCCATGGTGCCGCCCAGGGCCAAGCGGTCCTTGAGCGGCGGCCGCTCGGGGCGCTCGGCGGGGGAGTCCAGCGGCCCGCCGCCATCCTCGATGGCGGCTTGCTCCGCCGACCAGGACAGGGCCTTCATGCCCACCACCAGGGCATCGATCATCACAAAGGCGCCCCGCACGAACGGGAGCTTGAAGACCCTGTAGCCCTGGAAGAAGGGCGTGTAGGGCTGGGCCTGAGTGGTGATCTCGCCCGATGGCAGCCGCACCGCCATGGCCAGCGCCCGTGGCGCACGCATGAACACCCCCTCGATGATGGCTTGCCCGCCGACATAGGGTCGGGGGGCTGCCTCAGGGGGGGGGGCGTGGAGCATCGAGAGAGTCGAAACGAGCGCGTGGGCTACGCGGGCGGCTCGGTCTCGGCCAAACCCCACTTGCGCATGAACCGCTCGACGCGGCCGGCGGTGTCGATGATCTTCTGCTTGCCAGTGAAGAAGGGATGGCAAGCCGAGCAGATCTCGATCTTCATCTCGGGGTTGAGCGAGCGAGTCGCAAAAGAGTTGCCGCACACACAGGTGACGGTGCACTCGATGTACTTGGGATGGATATCGGGCTTCATGGCCTGCCCTCCGGGCGGTCCGGATGGAGATGGATAAACGCGGCGCGCCTAATCGCCCGTTTCGGTCGCCTTGTCAAGCCCGGCATCGAGCAGTGAGGCGTTGTCGAGGTGGGACTCGAGGGCGCTGGTGAGGATCGTGAGGGCCTGGCGAGGGCTGCTGCCCAGGCCGGCGCGCAAGCGAGAATGAGCCCGTAGCTGCGCGGCGGGGAGCAGGAGGTGTGCGCCGCCATTGGCCGTTCGCAGGGGATCGATGCCCGGAACCACACCCGGCAGGGCGAGGGCGCTGTCGAGTGTGATGCGGACCTTGGAGGTGTCCTGGAAGACCTCGAGGATGCCCTGATCGAGGCGGGAGTTGGTGGGCGTGGTGAGGGAGGCGAAAACCGTGAGGGATCCACCTTCGCGCAGCCGGCGAGCGTCGGCCAGTAGCCGGCGAGGCTTGCCCAGGATGCTGCCCTCGAGGCCCGAGCCGCCCAGGCGGGCGGTGCCGCCGGCCAGCTCTTCGTAGGCGCGGCACAGGCGGGTGAGGGAGTGCACCATCACCACGACGTGCTTGCCGGCTTCGGCCAGGCGTCGGGCGCGCTCACCTACGATCTCGGAAGCCTGGGTGTGGCGGTTGGCGGGTTCGTCGAAGGTGGTGGCCACGACCTCGCATGGGAGGTCCTCGGCGGCGGTGGCGTCCTCGGGGCGGGCCTGAACCAGCAGCAGGAAGGGGATGACGTCGGGGTGGTTGGCCCGGATGCCGGCCAGGATGTGTGCGTAGAGCAGCAGCACATCGGCGCCGCCGTCGCCGTGGACGAGCACCCGCTGCCCCAGGCCCATGGGCGCCAGGAGCTCGAGCAAGCGGGTGGTGTGCTCGGCGGGATCGTGCTCGAGCAGCATCCGCTGGGATGGGTGCTCGGCCACCAGGTTGTCGAACAGCAGGGGGCGGTCCTGGAGCTCGGGGTCGTAGCCGTTGACCTGCTCGACCTTGATGAGCGCGATGTAGCGCTCGTTCTCCTTGGGGGTGCGGACGCGGCCCTCGACGTAGTCCCCCGTGCGCAGGTGGAAGCGTCGGATCTGGGAGGGGGAGACGTAGATGTCGTCGGCACCAGGCAGGTAGCCGGCGCTGGGTGTGCGCAGGAACCCGAAGCCATCCGGGAGGATCTCGAGCACGCCCGCCCCGGGCACCTGGGCCCCCTTGGGGATGCGCTCGCAGAGGATCTCGAACACGAGATCCTGGCGCCCCAGGCTGGTGGCCTTCTCGACGGAGGCTTGATGTGCGAGCTTGACCAGCTCCGCCGTAGTGCGCGATCTAAGGTCGTTGAGATCGATGTCCATGGGGGGAGCCGAGGAGGGAGGGGAGGGGAGTATGCGGGGGGACGTGGGGGCGGGGAGGCCAGATTATCCGGTTGGTACCGGGGGCTGTCAAGCAGACGCTCGGACAGAGGGTGTCCGCGGGAGCGTGCTGGGCGGATCGCTACTTGTCCGCGCCGGCCTTGGCGCAGGGGGCGCCGCAGGGCCAGCGCTCGTGGTAGCGGCGCTGCAGCTCCCGCAGCCGAGGGTGTTCGCGGTGGCGAGTCAGGCCGACCTCGAGCACTGCGCGGGCCAGGGATGGCTGGTCGGCGAGCAGGCGCTGCTCGACCTCGGCGGCCAGGTGGTCGGGGTCGCTGCTGAGGGCCTCGGCCAGGCTCGAGGGATCAGCGTGAGCCTGGCCGTGGGCCATGGCCACGGCCCGGCGGGTGGCGGTGGCCTGAGCGGCGAGCTTGTCCAGCTCGGCCCGCTTGGCGCGCGGGGTGAGGCGGGGGACGTCCACGACCAGGGACTCGGCCACGTCGGCCAGGTGAGGGTCCCCCTCGCGAAAACACAGGGCCAGGGCGGTGCGGGCAGCCTGGACGCGGGTGTCGTGGCACTTCGGCTTCCGCCTGAGCTCGCCCAGGAGCTCGCTGAGCTGGTCGCGCTTGGGTTCCACGCACACCTCGTAGCCTGGGGCATGCTCCAGGCTCCCGACGGGGTTAGCTCGTGGCCTCGATCACAGCCCGCTCGCGGCGGGCCTGGAACCGAGGAACACCCATGGAACCTACTCGTTCCGACGATGCGGCGCACGCCAGGGCCCGCGCTGAGGCGGCCACGCTGGAGCAGGCCACGGCCCGGGTGGCGTGGTTGGTGTCTGAACTCCAGCGCCATGCTCGCCTCTACTACGAGCAGGACGAGCCCGAGATCGAAGATCGGGCCTACGATCTGCTCTTCTACGAGCTGCAGATCCTGGAGGAACGTTTTCCGCAGTTGTCGAGGGAGGACAGCCCTACCCAGCGGGTGGGTGGCAAGCCTGTGGAGGGACTCGAGCCCTTCGAGCATGTTCCTCCCATGTTGTCCCTCGACAATCGCTTCGATGACGACCACCTCCGTGAGTTCGAGGTGATGACCAAGGAGGGCAGGGTGACGGGTGGGCTCGTCGAGGCCCTTCGCCGCGCTGGTGCTGGCTCCCTGGATGCTGGCGGTCTCGAGTACGTGGTCGAGCCGAAGCTCGATGGCATCGCGCTGGAGTTGATCTACGAGGCGGGGCGGTTCGTCAGGGCCGGGACCCGCGGGGATGGCAGGACGGGTGAAGACGTCACGCACACGGTCTCCCATTGCAAGGGAGTACCGCTCAGGTTGAAGGCCCCATACCCACGAGAGGCTCGCATCCGGGGCGAGGTTGTACTGCACATCGAGGACTTCGTGCGACGGAACGAAGCGCTCGAGGTCCGCGGCGAGAAGACCTTCGAGGATCCTCGCAACTCTGTCGCAGGCATCATTCGGCAGCTCGACCCGGCCACCGCCGAGCGTTGGCCACCCAGCTTCTATGCCCACTCCCTGGGCGCTCTGGATGGAATGGACTGGCCGGAGAGCGAGTGGCGAGTTCTGGAGTTGTTTGGACGCTGGGAGTTCGTGCTCACGGGAAGGGAGCGCGTCTGTACGGGTATCGATGAAGTCATCGCCGCGATCGCCGATCTGCAGGAGGCTCGACCGCGCTTGGAGTTCGGGATCGACGGTGCTGTCGTGAAGCTCAACGAGGTGTCCCTGCAGCAGGCTGTCGGGGCGACCTCCCATCACCCGAAGTGGGCGACCTCGTACAAGTATCCGGCCAAAGAGGCCATCACCGAGCTGGTGGATGTGGAGTTCTCTGTGGGCCGCTCCGGGGTGATCACCCCGGTCGCGATCCTGGAGCCGGTCCGGCTGGGAGCAAACGAGTACTACCGCGAGGACCCGGACAGGCCTGGGTCGAAGAAGCTGGTCGAGGTGGGCGGCGTGACCGTCACGCGGGCCACACTTCACAACCTGACCTACTTGAAGGATCGCAAGCTGCGCCGGCGTAGCAGGGTGCCCGTCTACCGGGCGGGAGATGTGATCCCCAAGGTCAAGGACGCCATCGACGATGGGCTGGCGGCGATGAGGGCGGAGATATGCATCCCGCAGGTCTGCCCTTCCTGTGGAGCGTCGACCCACGTGGAGCGTCGCTTTGACGAAAAGAAGGAGCGCTGGATCGAGACCCTGCACTGCACCAACAGCGTCAGCTGTCCCGCGCAGCTGGTGCGCGCGATCGAGCACTTCGCCTCGCGCAAGGCCATGGACATCGAGGGCCTGGGCTCCAAGCTGGTGGACCAGCTGGTGTCAGCGGGGCTGGTGAGCCGCCTGTCGGATCTCTACGACCTCGCCCATGGGCAGCTCTCGACCCTGGACCGCATGGGCGAAAAGTCCGCGGCCAACATCATCGATGCTCTGGAACGCAGCAAGGCGCAGCCCCTCGCTCGCGTGCTCTTCGGCCTGGGCATCCCGCAGGTCGGCGAGACCACTGCCCGTGACCTCGCCCTGCACTTCGGGAGCCTCGATGCGTTCATGCGGGCGGACGCCGCGGCCCTCGAGGCCGTGCCCGACGTGGGTCCCAAGGTCGCTGCATCGGTGCTCGAGGCCTTCGCCTCGCCCGAGCTCCTGGCCGAGATCCTGCGGCTGCGCGCGCTGGGGGTCCAGTTCCCCGACGCAGCGGCGCCTGTCTCCGCCGAGGTCGCGGAGCTTCCCAGCGCTGTCGCTGGCAAGACCTTCGTGCTCACGGGGACCTTGCCCACCATGGGCCGCAGCCTGGCCAAGGAGCGCATCCTGGCCGCGGGTGGAAAGGTCAGCGGCTCGGTCTCGAAGCGCACCGACTTCGTCGTGGCGGGGGCCGAGGCGGGCTCGAAGCTCACCAAGGCCGGCGCTCTCGGCGTCGCGGTGATCGACGAGGTCGCGCTGCTGGCCATGCTGGGTGATAAGGACATCCCATGAGCCGTCCCGCCCCCACCCTGCTCCTCCTGCTCTGCGCGCCGCTCCAGGCCTGCGTCCAGACGCGCGATCTGCTCGAGCCCGTGGCTCAGGCCCGCGCGGACATCGTGGCCGAAGAAGCCCTGCCCGCGGCCCACGCGTCGGTGGGCATGGCGGCGGTGGGCGCGGCGCTGTGCGGCTACAGCCTCGAGGACTGGCAGGGCAGGGGTGGCTCGGCGCCCGATCTGCCAGACGAGGTCGCGGCCTGGTTCTCCCTCGACGATCCCGGCGTCATGCGGGCCTACCCGGCACGCGGGCAGTTCGAGCTCACCTGGGGCGGTGGCGAGTTCTTTGGCCAGGAGGTGGCGCTCAAGGTCACCGTGGCCACGCCCATGACCGCGTTCACGGTCTACCTGGACCAAGCGTCCGCCGCAGGCGTGGGTGACACGGGCCTGGCGGACACCGCCACAGACCACGACGACAGCGCCACCCTCGCCAGCGCTGCGTTGTCCACCTCGAGCTGCGCCGGCGAGTTCCCACAGGTGGCAGGCAGCCTCTCCTTCCCCGTCAGCGGTGAATACAGCTGGGCTGTGGGGTTGCACGGTGGCGAGGGTGACGAGGGCATGGCCTTCGCACAGGACGCGCTGCTGCCCTCCAGGGGCCAGCTCAGCTGGAGCGGCGTCGCCAGCTTTGGGCGCGCCAACCTTCAGACCGATGACGCCTCGATCATCGCCGACGACTCCTGGCCCGCCACGGCCAGCGGCAGGGGCTGGCAGGCTCCTGTGGGTGTCGTGCTGGCCCGCGAGGCAGAGTAGCTCCCCAGCCTGCGTCAGTACGCCACGCCCAGCCAGAGGCCGCCAGTGAGCCCTCGGTCTACGCGCGCTTCGATGCCTACGACCATGTGGCCGCTGGAGCTGGCCCAGGGCAGCCCCAGGGGGCCAGAGCGCAGCTCCATGCCCACGACGCCCTCGAAGGGCGCGGCGGGGTAGAGCTCGAGCTCGACGTCCAGGTCGTACAGGGCGGTGAACTGCCGATGCAGCGGGTCGAACGCGACGCCGCCGTACAGGGCGAAGCTGTCATCCTCGGGAGCCCAGGCCAGCAGCCCGGCCAGCTGCACGCTGGTGGTGATGGCGCGGCCCAGCAGCTCGGTGCTCCCGCTGGCCTGCTCGCGGGTGGCGCTGTGCTCGATCTGGCCCACGGCGGCGATATGGATCTCGTCGCCTACGGGGATCGCGGCCTCTACACCGCCCCACCAGGCGCCGCCCCGGCCGGCGTAGGTGGCCTCGCTGATGGTCTCGCGCATCCAGGCCCCGCCGCCCTGCAGGCCCAGGCCAGGGAGCAGCGCGAGCTCGAGGCGCCCCCCGATCTGCGATGGACGCCACACGGCCTCGCAGGCCTCGCCCGCACAGTCTCGGGCGTCGTAGACCGAAGCCTGGGCGTCAGCCGCTACCCCCACGGCGAGCCAGCCGGCGCTGGGGCGGGCCACGGGGTTGCCGATGATGGCTGCGTGTGCGGCGTTGGGCAGCAGAGCCAGGATCAGGAGACTGGTGCAGCGGAGTGGTGCCATGGTCCGGGTCGCGAGTGGTGCTGCGCCTGGTATCACGCTGCCGCGGGCCGCGAGATGCACAACGCGGCAGCCCCGGGGCCGGGGCTGCCGCGATTGCGAAGGAGACGCGCAGTCTAGCGGGTGGTGCCGGTGCTGCCGATCTTTCCGGTGTCCAGGATGGACTTGACGTCTTCGGCGAGGGCCTGAACGCCCTGCTGGAAGGTCGGGATGAAGATGTAGGCGGCGGCGACGATGGCGATGACGATCACGGAGATGAGCAGCATGTACTCGACGGTGCTCTGGCCTTCTTCTTCGCGGACGAAACGGGTGATGGCGTTCATGGTGTCTCCTTCGGGAGGATGGGGGGGGGGAGGTCTCTGTTGACACCAGAGCAGTAAGCAAACCCCGTGCCAGGCTGTGGCTGGAGGGCCATGCGTGGAAGAACGGTCATTATGGCGCAGGCAGCGCAAGCCTGGAGGCAACCCATGGGTCTCAGAGCCCGGGCGCATGCCCCCAGAATGTCCCACGGAGCGGCTGGCGCTGGGACAAAGCTGTCGCGGAGTCGGGCCCATGGGGGCCGCCGCCGCCCGGCGAGTGGAGGGTTAGGTGGGGCAAATCGGAGGCAAACGATGGACCGCAACGGACTCCCCGCGCTCGCGCTCGTGTGTACCCTGCTCCCCCTCGCGCTGCTGGCCCCGGCCACCGCCCAGGACGGCGAGCCCATCACCTTGGAGCTCGTGGCCAAGGGCCAGGAAGGCTCGTCCCATCCCGCCCTGATCCTGCGCGGCTATGTTCCCGTGGACCAGTACACCGTGAAGCTGCGCTGCGGCGGCACTCAGGTCTCCCACAGCGGCGCCATGGGCAGCGGAGATCTGGTCTCGATCCCCATCGAGATCCCGGTGGGGCGCGTCACCTGCAGCGGCACCCTCTCCGCCACCTTCGGGGAAGACAGCGGCGACATGCCCCTGTCCTTCGAGGTGCAGCAGCTCCCTCCTATGCAGGTCCTGGTGCCTCGCGAGCAGCTGAGTCTGGAGGGCCGCAGCCTCGTGCTCACCGCCGACCGGAGCGTGGAGCAGGCCGAGGTCGAGGTCTATGGCGAGACGGGGGAGATGGTGGGGTACGGCAGCGCCCCCGTGGGCGGCATGCCGCCGGGCAGCCCGATCTCCTTGGACTGGAGCGAGCCTGGCACCGACGTGCTCCGTATCCACGTGAAGGTGCTCGACAGCGACGGCTTCTGGGCCGGGGTGGATCTCTTCCCGTGGTCCTATGACATCCCCCATGAGGACCTCGTCTTCGAGACCGCCAAGTGGGAGGTCCTGCCCGCCGAGGCGCCCAAGCTCGATGACGCCCTGCGTCAGGCGCGGGAGGTCATCCAGCGTTTCTCCGCCACCCAGATCGAGATGAACCTCTACGTGGGCGGCTACACCGACACCGTAGGGGACGCAGGGGGCAACCAGGTCCTGAGCCAGCATCGCGCCCAGGCCATCGCCGCGTGGTTCCGCGACGCTGGCTTCGACCGGCCCATCTACTACCAGGGCTTCGGTGAGTCGGCGCTGGCGGTCTCTACGCCGGACGAGACGGACGAACAGGCCAACCGTCGCGCGAACTACGTCATCTCGGCCGAGGCGCCGCCTCCGTCGTCCGAGTTTCCCCGCAGCGCGTGGAAGCCGTTGAACTGAACGAGCACTTCGGTCACTCGCTGCGGCTCCCGTGCTCGAGACCGCAGGTGTCGCCGCAGCGCATGGGTGATCGGGTGAACTCACCCGTGGGTTGGCCCGGCGGGCGGGTTGAGGCCCGCCCCTAGATCGTCACTCGGCCACCACCGGCTTGCCGTCCACGACCTGGTAGGGCCTGCCGGCGAGCTTCTTGCCCACCTTGCGGGTCTTCTCGCCCACGGTGACCGAGCCATCGGTGAGGACGTAGCCAGCCAGGGTGCCACGCCGCCAGCGCTGGTAGTGGCTGGAGCAGAAGCCCTTGGAGCGGTGCTTCGCGGTGCAGCCGGGCACCTGGCAGCCCTCGGGGGTGGCGGGGGCCTCGGGTCGGGCCTCGGGCAGGGGCTGCTCGGCGGCGGGGGCCGCAGGCTCGTCGTGGCTGTGGGTGGCGAGCTTGGCGCTGGCGGAGCCCAGGGCTTCGCGCGCTTCGGCCAGCTGCTGGTCGGCCTTGGTCAGGGCCTGGCGCAGCTCGGCCACCTCGCCCTCGGCGGCGCCGAGCTTGGCCTGGAGCTGGTCGGCGCGGCCCTCGAGATCCCGCAGGCTGCGACGCAGGCTGTCGACCTCGGCGGCGGAGGCGAGGTCGTGGTCGCGGATGAGATCGTTGACCAGGGTGCGGACGGAGCTCTCGAGGATGCGGCCCGCAGGGCGGGAGACGACGCTGGAGAAGAGGTCGAGGATGGCCACGGTGAACTCCTGTTGGTCGAGGAAGAAAGAAGAAAGTCGAGAGGCGATGTGTCGCGCCTATAACACGAGCCGCGAGACGGCCCAGGCGAAGACCAGCGGCGCCGCGACCGTGAGGAACCAGGCGGTCTTGGGGATGGCCTCGAGCTCGGACAGATCCAGGCGGTTGAAGAGCACCTCGCCGTCGATCTCACGCCCGAGCGCCCGGGGGATCGCCTCGTGCCAGCGGTTGTCGCGCAGCAAGGCGAGGGCGGTGTCGTTGTGGCTGCCAAAGGTGCCCAGGCCCAAGCCCGTGGCGAACAGACACACCAACACATCACCGACGCGGGTGATCCCCAGGGGCAGGCCAGCGAGGGCGGCGCCGATGGCGAGCACGCCCGCGAGGAACAGGCCCACGCCGAACCAGCGCATGCGCGCGTGCCGGGTGGCGTTGCGGATGGGAGCGACGTCAGTCACGGGAGGGAACCCCACTGGTGAGCAAGCCGTGGAGGATGATGTCCATGCCGGCGGAGCTGAGGCGCTTGACGTCGGGCCGCAGCCCTGCGGCGGACTGGCCGGAGAGCCCGTCGATCAGCGCCTTGAGCAGGGTGGAGAGGGACTCGGCGTCCACCGGCCGGAAGATGCCTTCGTCGCAGCCCTGGGAGATGATGCTGGCCAGGCCCTGGATGTAGCGCTCGTGGATGGCCTGGACGTTCTCGCGGATCGCCTCGTCGCGGATGGCCATCTCGGTCATCAGCAGGAAGAAGCGAGGGGGATCCTCGAGCCCCGAGAAGTAGTCGAGGTATTGGCGCGCCATGATGAAGAGCTTCTGGCTGGCGGGGATGGGCGCCGCCTGGGCCTGAAGCAGGAAGGTGATGGTGCGTGAGTATTCCTGCTCCGCCAGGGCCTCGAAGATGGCCTTCTTGGACGAGAAGTAGAAGTACACAGCCCCCTTGGAGAGGCCGGCCTTGCGCGCGATGTCCTCGACGCGGGCGGCCAGGAAGCCCTGCTCCACGAACAGGATGCGGGCGGCGTCGAGGATCTGGGAGCGGCGCTCCGCTTCGGACTGGTGCTTGGTCATGAAGTCCCCTTAGCCGGCTCGATGTGACGCGACGAGGGGCGGCTGCGCGAGCGGGCTCACAGGGAGGGCCCTTGGGGACCTCGGCCGCTGTCTCGGTCCTCGTCAGGATGGGGCCCGGTCGGCTCGCTCCCCGGTGGCTCGGGGTCTGTGTCGTCATCCTCGGGCGGGCCCGCGGCAGGCGGTGCGGTGTCGGTGTCCGCTGCGGCTTCCGGCTCCGGCTCCGGCTCCGGCTCCAGCTCTGGCTCCAGCTCTGGCTCCAGCTCTGGCTCTGGCTCTGGCTCTGGCTCCGGCTCTGGCTCCGGCTCTGTCAGTGGAAGGGGGGGAGAGCGGTCTTCCGGCGCAGCTTCGATGCCTTCGAGGGCCTTGATCACGGCCTTTGGGTCTACGCGTGTGTTGCTTGGCATGAGCCGCCAGGTGGCGGCGAGTGACACCGTGCTGCTGGCTCCGGGCAGGGCGTCCACTGTGTCGTCACCCCGCTCCAGCTCCCACTGCAGCTCGATGCCCAGGGGTACGCCTCGCTCGATGCCGGTGACGCCCAGGACTCCGGCGAAGCGCAGCTGGTGTTGGTGCAGGCCGAAGGCGTCCACCCAGGTCAGCAGCCGCGCTTGGGCGTAGCTCACGTCGCCCAGGCAGAAGCCCGCCACCCAGCCAGCCTCGGCGCTGATCTTGCCTGTGTTGATGAGCCTGGAGTCGTCGCCTCGCCAGCCCTCCCACCAGGTGAGGTTGGCGCCGATGCCCACGGTGGGCCCGAAGAGCAGCCTGCGGTGGCTGAAGCGAGTCAGCGCCGTGAGGTTGAGCAGCAGGTGGTGAGACGCGTCCCACTCCAGCCAGCGACCGGTGGTGTAGTCGGCGCCGAAGCTCCAGGAGCGGAACGGAATCCACAGGTTGGCCTTGCCCACCCGGGTAGGCTCATCGAAGCCCGCGGCGGCCATGGAGGGCGGCAGCGTGCCCATGACGGGGCCCAGGACGCGGCTCTCGATCCACCACTCCTTGACGCGGCGGCCGCCGCTGACGCTGTCGTCGCCCACGGTGACCCAGGCTGCGAGCTCGTCCGAGTACAGCGACAGGCCCAGCCCACCCTCGGCCGTCGGCCCCTCGGCCACGCCCGCACGCAGGTCGGCCTCGAGCAGGTAGTACCCCGAGGCCCGGGCCCCACCCGGCGCCAGCGCCCCCGTCCAAAGGGCGCAGGCCAGGATGGGCCTGAGGATCGTGTGGCGGCGCTGCCGGGTCTTGGAGGTCACTTCATCTGGTTCGCGACGCGCTTGAGCTCGCGGATGCTGGGGATCTCCAGGAGCTTGCCCTTCATGGCGAAGGTGGAGAGCTTCTGGACCTGTCTGAAGACCTCGCCATATTGGTAGACCTTGCCCCAGAAGTGGTCGTACTTGCGCTGGTTGAACAGGCGCACGAAGCGGTCCTGGGCCAGGAACTCGACGGTCTCCTTGGGGAGGTTGTTGAAGATGGTGAGGAAGAACAGGAAGTTGAGATAGGAGCCGTTGGGGGTGTGGAAGCCCTTGCGGTAGATCTGGTTGTACTCGTCGGTGACGAAGCCGTCCTCGATGGTCTTGTGGTAGAACTCGGTGCCGGGGTAGGGCACCAGGCTCGAGGGCAGCAGGTTGTACGGGGTCGGCAGGGTCCACAGCAGCCGCAGGTTCTTGAGCACGTCCTCGGTGGTCTCCCAGGGGTTGTCCAGGATGACGTGGTAGTCGGGGATCTGAGTCTTATCGACGTACTTCGTGATGATGTTGACGGCCTTGAGCAGCTGCTCGTTGGTCATGCCGCGCTTGTACATCTTCATCACGTCGGCGGAGCCCGTCTGGATGCCCAATTCGGTGAAGACGTGGCCGGCGTCCACCATCGCTGAGTACTTCTCTTCGTTGATGGTGGTGGGGGAGCACTGGGCCCGGAAGGGGATGCCGATCTCCCGCTTCCAGTGCTCGCAGAACTTGACGATCTCGGCGGTGGAGGTGGAGAAGAAGACGTCGTCCTGGAAGTGGACCATGCCGATCTCCGGCCAGCGGCGCACCACGGCCTTGATCTCGCCGATCATGTGCTCCACCGAGCGGCGGCGCAGGTAGCGCTGGCCCTTGTAGAGGTCGTGGGCGAAGGCCACGCCGCAGTAGCTGCACTTGTGGGGGCAGCCGCGGGTGATCATGGTCTTGTAGGCCAGGCGCATGGTGCCGGCGCGGTCGATGTAGCGGGGGCCGACGTTGCGCCAGCGGTCCCAGTCCAGGCGGATGAGGCGCTGCTTCTTGTCGTCGTAGGACCAGTCGTCCTCGAGCTCGAAGTCCTGGTAGGGGATGGTGTCGAGATCCTGGATGAGCGGACGGATGGGGTTTCCCACCACCCGGCCGTCGGGCTTGCGGAACCACCAGTTGCGGATGTCCCAGGGCTCCTTGCCCGCCTCGAGCCGGTCCACCAGCTCGAGCATGGCCTCTTCGCCCTCGCCCACGCAGACCATGTCCACGAACTGCAGCGCCTGCTGGGGCATGGTGGTGGGGTGGAAGCCGCCCCAGGCGATGGGCTTGTCGGGGAAGCGCTTCTGGATGGCGCGGGTGGCCTGCACCGCCATGTCGAACATGGTGGAGAGGAAGCTGATGCCCACCATGTCGCAGTCTTCCACCAGCCCCAGCAGATCCTCGATCATGGGCTGGGGAGCCTGGATGATGGCGGCAGAGCCCTTCTTGAAGCGGGTGCCGTAGGTGTCGGCGGGGAGGAAGATGATGCGCGCTTCGTGCCCGTGGGCCTTGAGGTAGGCGGCCAGCGCTCGCAGCGCGGGCGCGTAGTGGTCCATGGGCGTGGGGTTGATCAGCGCGACCTTCATGGACGAACCTCGCTCGAGGTGGAATGACGCCCCGACCTTAGCCGCCGCGTGCTTCGATCGCCACGGCGGATACGTCGCCCTGTCACGCTACCGGCAGCACGGGTCCAGGAGGCTGGCCTTCCACCACCTCGTCGGCCTTGGCTCGGTAGGCCCCGTCCCCGAGGACGACGCCGTGCAGCGCGGGGGGACCCTGGCCGATGCGCATCACGGCGGAGACGGGGAGGGGCTCGCCCTGGCCGACGCCGTCGCCGGTGCGGCGCAGGGTGAGCACCCCGCGCTCGGCGCGCAGCTCGAAGCGGCCGGCGTCGGTCTCGATGGTCAGGAAGCCGGCACTCAGCTCCATGGCGCCCTGCTTGCTGCCCAGCAGCGCAGCCAGGTTGGCGCGGGTGTCGGGATCGACCGTGGGGGGCAGGCCCGTGGGCCGGCCGCCGGGCAGCAGGCGGCGGATGACCTCACTGGGGGCGGTGAGGCCCAGCAGGTGGGCGGCGCCGAAGTAGCTACCGCCCGCCAGGACGACCACGGGCAACAACATCACGCCCTGGGACCAGGGGCGCAGGACCCACAGCAGCGCGCCCATGACCGCCGCGGCCAGGGCCATGCGGGCGTGGTCGCCGTACACGCGGCGGGGAAGGCCTCCGGCCCGTGAACCCAGGCCCCACCACAGCAGGGCCACCTCGGCGGTGACCAGCACGCCGTGGGACAGGGGCAGGCCGATGAAGCCCAGGCCGAGGGTGTAGACCAGCACCAGCGCCACGGGCAGCTTGGCGGCCATGGTGCCGATGGCGACGCCCATGGCGTACCAGGGATGGCCGATGGCGTAGTAGCAGGGCAGGAGCACCCGGTGCATGCCGATGCCCCAGGTGGCGATGGCGTACATGCGGAGCACTGCGGCGGTGGCCTGGGCGTCGGCGGGGCTGAACTCGCCACGTTCGTACATCAGGGAGATGACGGGATCGGCCAGCAGGTAGAGCCCCACCGAGGCGGGCAATACCAGGAAGCTGTTCAGCGTGACGGCCTCGCCCAGGGCCCGCGGGAGGTCGTCGCGGCGTCCCGCCGCCACCAGGGTGGACAGCCCGGCCAGGGCGGCGGTGCCCACGGCGGCGGCCACGATAGAGTTGGGCAGCTGCACCAGGCGGAAGGCGTACTGCAGGTACGAGACCGGCCCGTCGCCGAAGCGGGACGCCAGCTGGGACTCCACCAGCAGGTTGAACTGCACGGTGGTGATGCCGATGAAGGCGGGGACCATGAACAGCAGGAGCTTCTTGAGGGCCGGGTGGCCCTTCAGGCTGGGCCGGATGCGCCAGCCTTCCTTGATCAGCGCCGGGATCTGCACCAGGAACTGCCCGGCGCCGCCGATGACCGAGGCGATTCCGACCAGCAGGATGCCGTCGGTGCCCGTGGCAGCTTCCCACGGCCCCTTGAGGAAGCAGGCGATGATGACCGCGAGGTTGAGGGTGGCCGGGGCCACCGCCGGCAGGAAGAAGCGCCCCCGCACATTGAGCATACCCATGCACAAGCTGGCCAGGCTGACCGTGGCCAGGAATGGCGCCAGGACGCGGGTCAGCGTGGCGGTGAGCTGGAACTTCTCGGGATCTTCGGCGAAGCCCCAGGCCACGGCGTAGACCCAGGCCTCGGCGAACACGAAGGTGCCCACCGTGATCGCGCCCAGCACGATCAGCATGATGCCCAGCAGTGCATTGGCCAGGCGCCAGGCGGCGGCGGGGCCGTCCCTCTGCTCGGTCTCGGCGAAGACGGGCACGTAGACGTTGGCCAGGGAGCCCTCGGCCAGCAGCTCCCGGAAGAACTGGGCCGCGCGGAAGGCCGCGTTGTAGGCGTCTGTGCTCATCCCCGCGCCGAAGTAGTTGGCGAAGATGATCTCTCGCACCAAGCCCGACAGGCGCACAACCGCCGCCGCCGCGGCGATGATGGCGGCATTGCGACCGACCTGAGAGGCCTTCGGGGGCTCGGATGGCTGCGTCATGGAGGGCCTGCTGTGCCCCGATCGACCGTGGGCGTCAAGCGGCCTCTCGCCATTCCATCGAATGCATCCCGGGCCAGGGGCGTCGGGCGCAGCGAGTCTCATCCGTCCATGACTCGGTACTTGGAGGTCGGCATGCTTCGGCACCTGCTCGCGATGATCATCGGTTCCCTGCTTCTCATCGGGACGGTCGGCTACGCATGGCCAGCTGACGCTCGCCCGGCGAGCGGGACCATCACCCTCGACAACCAGCGCTTCGGCGTCGTGCAGCTCAGTGTGGACGGGCGTGAGCTGGGAGACATCCCCCCCGAGAGCCGACGGGACTTCATGGTGCCCGCGGGCGACCACTCGGTGCGCGTGCGCAGCCGCGACGGCCAGGCGGTGCTGGCCCAGACCGTCCGTGTCCGCCCCCACGGCGCCGTGCAGGTGCTGGTGGCAGCCCGCGAGGGTCAGCTGACGGTGCGCAACGCCACCGGCCGCAGCGGGCGCCTGCTGGTGGATGGCATGGACCGCGGCGGCCTCGACGCGGGCCAGGTGCGGGTGTTGCTGCTCGACCCCGGCGCCGTGAGCGTGCAGATCCGGCAGGCGGACCGCGTGCTTGACAGCGCACGGCTGAGCCTGCGGCCCGGCGAGCGTGAGACCTGGGCTGCCCAGGCTCCGGCCACCGCTGAGCTGCGGCTGCGCAACCCGCTGCCCGTGCCCGTGGACGTGCAGGTGGAGGGCCGCCAGAGCATTCGCCTGGCCCAGGGCGAGACCCAGGTCCTGCGCAGCGTCGCCGCCGGCCTGACTCAGGTCGTGGTCCGCGCCCCGAACGGCCGCGTGATCGCCACCGAGCGCGTGAACGTGGATCCCTACGACGGTGGGCTCTTCCTGGCGCCCCTGCCCAGCGAAGGCGCCGTGCGCCTGGTGAACCTGGGCGCCGCTCGGGTAGAGGTCTACGCGGGTGATCGGCGCGTGGCGTCCATCGAGGGGCGCGGTGAGCAGGTGGTGTTCCTGCCCCTGGGCACCGTGCAGCTGACTCTCCGCGAGCGCTCCCGAAACATCGTCCTGCGCACGGCTGTGGACGTGGAGCCCTTCGAGCAGGTGACCCTGCGCTGCGACATGCAGCAGCACTTCGTCACCCAGGAGCGCGCGCTGGTGGCCGAGCTCGAGGACCTGATCGCAGCGCTGCGGCGGCTGGCGAGCTAGCGTGCAGCCCGACGCCCTCGTCCCCTCCGGGCCCGCCCCGGGGGGGACTTCCGCGTGGGGAGCCCGGAGCGGCGCTTGGCCCACCACCCTCGACCTGGGATGATGGAGGACTCGACGCGAGGTGAGCGGTGCGGGCTGTGCTGGCCGTGCTCGGCAAGGAGCTGCGTGAGGCGTTTCGCGACGCCAACGTGCTGCTGTATTCGGTGGCCTTCCCCCTGCTGCTCTACCCGCTGTTGCTGTGGGGCGCGGTGCAGCTGCTGATGCTGCAGGCCGGGGTGGTGGAGCAGCAGGCCCCGAGGGTGGAGATCCACGCCCCCGCGGCGCTGATGGAGGTGCTGCTCGAGCCTCCGCTGACGCCTGGAGGTGGAGGGCTCGGGGCCCTGCAGGCCGACGAGCTGGACGCCCTGGTGGAGGCCGACGGCGCAGACGGCGGCGTCACGGTGAAGTATCGATCCACCCGCGGCCGCTCGGAGCGCGCTCGGGAGCTTCTGGAAGAGCGGCTGGACGACCAGCGCGACCTGGCCTTGGAGCAGCTGGCCGTTGCGGCGGGGCTCCCGACAGACGCCCTGTGCCCCTGGCCCATCCTCTCCATCGACGACGCGGGCAGGGAGCGCGTGGCCCTGGACGCTCTGGCGCGGGTGATCCCCCTGCTGGCGCTGCTCACCCTGATCATCTCCATCATCTACCCCATGGTGGAGGTCATCACGGGCGAGCGGGAGCGAGGCACCCTCGAGACCACCCTGGTGGCGGCGGTGCCCCGCTGGGCCGTGGTGGCTGGAAAGCTGCTCTGCGCCTCCATCACGGGCCTGCTGGCGATGGTCGGAAACGCGGTGGCCGTCTGGGCGACCCTGAGCGGCCTGGCGTCCGAAGGCGGTGACGGCTTGCTGGCGCTTGGCCCCCTGCTGAGCGTGGAGCTGGGTCTGGCGGTGGGGGCTCTGGTGTTGCTGGCCCCGGCTATCGCCGCCTGGATGGGGCTGGTGCTGCTGCCTGCCCGTAGCTTCGAGAGTGGCCAGAACCGCGGCACACTGGTGATGACCTTCGCCTTGGCCCTGGCTGTGCCCTGCTTGATTCCGAGCCTCGAGCCTGGCTGGGCCTGGGCGGCGGTGCCCGTGGGCGGGACCGCCATGGCGCTGCGGGGCGCCATCATGGGACAGCTGAGCGCAGGCCCCATCCTGCTGACCGGCTTGGTGAACCTGGCCCTTGTGGGGCTGGGCATGTTCTTGGGAGGCCGTGTGCTGTCCCGGGAGGACTACCTCTTCGGGCATGCCACCCCACGGTGGCTGGCCTGGCTGGAGCACGGACGATGATCGAGGTCAGAGGACTCACGAAGCGTTTCCACAGCCCCAGGGTGGTGACCGCGGTGGATGATGTGTCCTTCCGCTGCGAGGCGGGCGCCATCTTCGGCCTGCTTGGCCCCAACGGGGCCGGCAAGACCACCACCCTGCGCATGCTCGCCACCCTGCTGGCCCCGGACGAAGGCACGGCGACCCTGAGCGGCTGTGAGGTGCGCCAGGACCCCACCGGGGTGCGGGGCTCCATCGGCTATGTCTCCACCACCACAGGCCTGTACGGTCGGCTCACGGCCCGGGAGATGATCACCTACTTCGCTCGCTTGCAGGGCGTGACCGAGCCCAGGCGCCGCAGCGATGAGCTGGTGGAGCGCTTCGGCATCGGGCCCTTCGCCCACGTGCGCTGTGATCGGCTCTCCACGGGCATGCGCCAGAAGGTCAGCATCGCCAGGGCGGTGGTGCACGACCCCCCCATCCTGATCCTGGACGAGCCCACCTCGGGCCTGGACGTGATGGTGGCGCGCAGCTTCCTCGAGTTCGTCGAGCAGGCACGGGACGAGGGCCGCTGCGTGCTCTTCTCCACGCACATCATGAGCGAGGCGGAGCGCCTCTGTGACCGCGTGGCCATCCTGCACCAGGGGCGCATCCTGGCTGACGACACCCTGCCCGCCCTGCGGGAGGCCAGCGGGCACCGCTACCTCGAGGACATCTTCGTGCACTTCGTCCAGACCGCACGGGATGAGGACGCCTAGGTGCTCGAGCAGGCCCGCCACGTCTTCTTGGGCTCGCTGCGCATGCAGCTGAGGGATCCCCTGACCCTGCTGGCCATGGTGGGCCTGCCCGTGCTGTTGCAGCCTGTCGCTCTGTACGCGGCCGGCGAGCTGCGCACCCGTGACGCGCGCCAGGGTCGCGAGGCCACCGTGGTGATCGAGGCCCCGGCGGAGCTCGAGGAGCTGCTGCTGCCCAGGGATCGCGTCGAGGTGGTGGAGCGGGGCTGGCAGGACCCCGAACACCCCGAGGTGCAGGCGAGGGTGGTGCTGCCCCAGGGCGATGCCCCCGCAGAGGTGCACTACGACTCCACCCACAGCGCCAGCGGGCGCGCCCACCGCCGGGCCCTGCGGGTGCTGCGGCGCCAGCGACGCGCCGACATGGAGCAGCGCTTCGAGGACGCGGGGCTGGCCGGTCGCCACGACGAGGTCCTGCCCGTGGACTTCGAGGACGTGGCCTCCACCCAGGAGCGCGAGGGTGGCCTGCTGGGGCGCCTGCTGCCGCTGATGTTGGTGTTCCTGGCCATGAACGGCGGGGTGTCCACCTCGCTGCAGTTGGTCACCGGGGAGCGGGAGCGCAAGACCCTCGAGACCCTGCTCACGGCCCGGGTCGACCGCCGGGCGGTGCTGCTGGGCAAGTTCATGGTGGTGGTGCTGGTGGCCCTGATCACCGCGGCCATGGCGGTCACCACCCTGTGGGCCTGCCTGGCGGCGGGGCTGTACTCGGCCCCCGGCGACGCCATCGCCATCCCCACCGCCGCCATGCCCCTGCTGCTGCTGCTCCTGCTGCCCCTGGCCGTGCTGATGTCGGCTGTCTTCACGGTGGTGGCGGCCTATGTGCCCGACTTCCGGACGGGGCAGTTCGCGGCGGTGGCCCTGCTGTTCCTGGGTCTGGCGGCCGCCGGCGTGGCGGCCTTCCCCGCCATCCAGCCCAGCTATGCCCTGGCCCTGGCGCCCGTCACCAACCTGGCCCTGGTGATGCGGGAGGCCCTGGTGGGGAACTACCCCGTGGGGATCCTGGGGCTCACCCTCGCGGCGACCGCGGTGCACGTGGCCCTGGCCTTGGCCCTTGGCGCACGCCTGCTGGCCCGGGAAGAGGTGCTCTACGGCGGTGGACGGGCCGCGGATCGACGGGCCCGCGGCGGCTTCGTGCCGGACGTCCTGGGGATCTTCCTGGTGGCGCTGTTGTTGCTGTGGTTCCTCGGGCAGCGGGTGCAGGGCGTGGATCTGCTCTGGGGCATGGTCTTCACCCAGGTGGTGCTGGTGGCGGGCGTCGCGGTGGGGGCGCTGGTCTGGCTGGGCCAGCCTGTGCGGGAGACCCTCGCGCTGCGGCGTCCCCACTCCGTGGACCTGGGCCTGGCCGTGGCGGCGGGCCTGGGCGCTCCCGGCCTGAGCGCGCTGGTGGCCGCGGCTCAGGAGCCCCTGCTGCCAAGCTCCAGCGCCTTCCTGCAGACCCTCGAGCAGTCCATGACCCTCGACGCCAGCCTGCCCGTGGTGGTGCTGGTCTTCGCGCTGCTGCCGGCCCTGTGTGAGGAGCTGCTGTTCCGGGGCGCCCTGCTGGGGCTGCTGCGCCGCTCGGTGGGGCCTGTGCTCGCCTGCCTGGTGGTGGGGGCGCTGTTCGGTGCCGTCCACCTGCACCTGATCCGGGTGCTGCCCACCGGGATCCTGGGCGTGGTGCTGTGCGCGGCGGCGCTGCGGAGTCGGTCGCTGTGGGTCCCCGTGACCATCCACGCCTTGCACAACGGCTTCCTTGTGCTGGCCAGCTCCTTGGGTTGGTTCGGCGATCCACCCCTGTGGGTGCTGCTGCTGATGGCGGCCGTCACAGTGGGCGCGGTGGCGCTGGTGGGGAGAGGGTCCCGGAGCGCCAGCGCGGGCTGATGAGCGCTTGTGCCGGTCTCGGGCCGCGGGTAGCATTCCGGAATGCACCCGCCCCCGCCCCCGACCAGGTCCAACCCAGCGCCCTGGGCACTGCTGGTCCTGCTGGCGGCGGTGCTGTCCTGCCATCCCGACGACACGGCTGCGCCCCTCGACACCGAGCCCCCCGCCGTGGGGGACGAACCCCACTGCGACCAGGCCGCCGCCCGGCTGGGCTACGAGGTCTGCGTGCATCGGGTGCCGGACGAGGAGACCTACGACCGTGTCACCGTGCCCTCCACGGCGGTGGACCAGCTGCAGGTGGGCAAGTACCTGGTGCCCGCGGTGGACGACGCGGCGCTGCCCCCCCTGTGGATGGTGGTGGACCGGTTCCAGCTCCACTACGACTTCCTGGTCACGGCCTTCCCCGACAGCTTCGCGGGCCTGTCCACCACCGGCTACTACGAGCTGATCCTCTACCCCGACACCCGCCAGTTCTACGCGGGCGGCCACGCGGTGTTCCTGGACAGCGAGGGCTTCTTCTACGGGTTCACGGTCTGGGACGACCCGGCCGATGTCAGCGCGACCGTGACCATGGACGACGTAGCCGCGGCCTGGCGGCAGCTCCAGGAGCGCTTCGAGATCGGGGAGCTGTCCTGGGTGCCCGGCACCGCCAACCAGCACGACGCCGCGGCCCTCTGGGACGGGGCTCCATTCCCCATCCGGGGGCTCGAGGAGCTGGCCTACGAGGTCTACAACCCCGGGGCCGCCTACGGCACCATGCGGCTGTACACCCTGGCGGAGCTGGCGGAGGCCACCCAGCAGGCTGGCTACACCTATGAGGACATCCTGGCCATCAGCGAGGCACCCACGGATCTCGAGCGGGTGGTGAGCGGCATCGTCACGGGCACCCGCCAGGGGGACCTCTCCCACCTCAACGTGCGCAGCCTGGCCCGCGGCACTCCCAACTGCTTCGTTGCGGATCCCCACCGGGAGCTGGCCTCCTGGGAGGGCCTCCTGGTGCGCTTCGAGTGCGGCGAGCTGACCTGGAGCGTCGCCAGCGCCACCCTCGAGGAGGCGCAGGCTTGGTGGGACGAGCTGCGGCCGGAGCCCGTAGAGATCTGCACTCCGGACACCAGCGTCGACGCCCTGCCCACGCTGCTCGAGCTCGACACCGCCACCGCCGAGGCCCGCGCCCTGGCTGCGTGCCGCTACGGTGCCAAGGGCAGCAACCTCGCGGCCCTGTACCAGCGCATCGACTCCGCCTACCAGCTCGATGGCTTTCTGATCCCCTTCGCCTGGTACGACGCGTTCATGGGTGCCAACCGCTGGGAGGTCGACCTGGGCCAAGGCGCGGGCTGGCACAGCTTCACCGAGACCGTGGCGGCCTGGCACCAGGACGGCGACTTCCTGAGCGACGCCTCCGTGCGCCGGGAGCGGCTCGAGGCCCTGCGGGCCGCCATGCTGGCCGCGCCTCAGGACCCCGCCCTGGTCGCCGCCCTTGGGGAGCGCATCACCGCGGTGTTCGGCTCCAGCCTGGCCATGGTGCGCTTCCGCAGCTCCAGCAACGCAGAGGACGGCCTGGTGTTCAACGGTGCGGGCCTGTACGAGAGCACCAGCGCATGCGCTGCAGACAGTCAGGATGACGACGAGCTGGGGCCCAGCGCTTGCGACCCGGACAAGGCCGAGGAGGAGAGCCTCGAGGAGGCCCTGGGCACGGTGTGGGCGTCCCTGTGGAAGATGTCCGCCTGGGACGAGCGGGACTGGTATGGCATCGACCACGGCCAGGTGGCCATGGGGATCCTGGTCAACACCCGCTCCAAGGACGAGGCGGCCAATGTCGTGGCCTTCACGGGCAACCCCACCGCCGCAGGCGACGATCGCTACCTGGTCAACGCCCAGGTGGGCGAGCTCGAGGTGGTCAGCGCCGAGGCGGGCGTGACCCCTGAGCGGGTGCTGCTCACGGTGGACGCAGGGGAGGTCACCGAGATCCTGCGGGTCGAGCCAAGCTCCGAGGTCATGGCTGGGCAGCAGGTGCTGGGGGACGCGGTGCTCGGAGAGCTGGGCGCCCTGCTCCACAGCATCACCCAGGTCTACCCCATGGACCAGCGGGTGCCCGAGGGCGGCGCGCTGCTATGGGACACCGAGTGGAAGCGCTTGAGCGACGGCCGCCTCATCATCAAGCAGATCCGACCCTACCTGCGCCTGGAGGACGAATGAACCGCGGCTCCCTCTCCCTGTTCCTGCTGGCCCTGCTGGCCTGTGGCGACAAGGACGACACGGCTCCCCCCGAGGGCGACACCGACACCGACACCGACACCGACACGGATGCCGATGCCGATGCCGACGCTGACGCCGACACGGACGCCGACAGCGATCCCCAGTGGGCGCACTGCCCGCCCGCTGTGGACTGGGTGGGCGACGCCGCCTGGACCGGCTCGGTGGAGGTCGGCGCCCGCGCGGTGTACTGCGGCGACATCGACGAGGGGCGCACCCTCGAGCAGGAGCGCGACGCCAAGGCCCTGCTGCGGATCGTCGAGGGGGCCTACCCCCTGCCTGTCGTGGAAGGGGAGCACACGCTGGCGCTGCCCTTCTGCGTGCGCAGGGAAGACGGGCGCGAGCCCCAGTTGATGGATGGGGCGGGCAGCACCGTGGTGAGCATCAGCACCTGGTCGGGCTCCACCTACACGACTCTGAAGGGCTCCCAGCCTGCAGCGGATGGCGGCGTCTGGTGGCTGGAACACAGCCTGCTGCTGGTGGGTGCAGAGGACGCCCCGCCCGACGCGCTGGCCTTGGACGGCGGCCCGAGCGACCCCACCACCGGGGCGGGTGGGGAGTTCGCCCTCTACCCCCAGGGTGGCAGCGCCACCGACGTCACCAGCACCCAGTTCACCCCCTGCAGCGACCCCGGCTGGCACCACGACGTCCACCACATCGAGTTCGACGGCGGCCAGGCGACCCTCGAGCTGGAGCTGGGCCTCAACACCTTCGCCACCGCCCCCGGGCGCTTCTCCCGGGCCTCGGGCGACCTGGACGGGGTCGACTTCGTCGTCGAGGACTACTTTCAGCTGATCTACCGACCCGAGCACCACCACTTCGTGCGCCACTTCGCCCTGATCTTCGACGAGCCTATCGGCGAGGCCTGCGCCCTGCGCATCGAGGAGGTCGACCCTTGGGAGGGTGATGCGACCGCGGTGGTGAGCATCGCCGACTGCGATCTGGTTCCCCTCTCGGCGCGCGCGGTGAGCTCAGAGGACTACGTCTCGGACAAGTACGACTGAGCCGCGCTCCGGGCTATGACGAGCCCATGGACCTGTTCACCGTCGGCACCGAGCACCACGCCAGCCAGGACGCGAGCACCGAGGACGGGCTGCGCGCCATCGCGGCCTTCGTGCGCATCAACGCGCTGTCCTGCATCATGAGCGCCCAGCACGGGTGGCTGGGGGCCAGCTTCTCCGCCGCCGAGATCCTCACGGCGCTGTACTTCGGGCTGGACGAGCGTCAGGTGGTGCTGTCCAAGGGCCACGCGGCCGCCGCTCAGTACGCCTGCCTCCACGGCCTGGGGGTGCTGTCCCGGGACGATCTGCTGGCCTACAAGGATGGCCCTGGCGCACCCCAGGCCCACAGCAGCCGCGGCACGCCGGGCATCCTGCTGAGCTCGGGCTCCCTGGGGCAGGCGGCCTCACAGGTGGCGGGCATGGCGTGCGGTGGGGCCCGCGGCCGCTTCTTTGTGCTGCTGGGCGACGGCGAAATGCAGGAAGGCCAGGTCTGGGAAGCGCTGCAGACCATCGCCCATCGTCGGCTGCTGCAGGTGGAGATCCTGGTGGACCTCAACGGCTGGCAGAGCGCCCGGAAGGTCGCCGAGGTCAAGGGCGTCGCCGACCTGGGCAAGGCGCTGCAGGGGCTCGGCTTCTCGGTCTTCGAGGTGGACGGGCACGATCCCATGGCCCTGGTCCGCACCCTCGAGCCCGACCCCGAGCGGCGGCCCAGGGCTGTGATCTGCCGCACCCTCAAGGCCGGCGGCAGCCGCTTCACGGTGCCCCTGGGCGAGCTCCAGCCCTGGCACGGGCGCGTGCCCAGCTGGGATGTTTACCTGGGCATCCTGGGTGAACAGGCCGCCCTGGCCAGCGATCCGGGCTTCAGCCGCGTGCTGAGCGCCTACCTGCAGACCGAGCCCGTCGCGCCGCCTCCCCGGGTTTCTTCGGGCCTGCTGTCTACCCGCGATGCCGTGGCTCGCCGTCTCCCGCCGCTGCTGGACCAGCACCCGCCCCTCTGTGTGCTGGACGCGGATCTCGCGGACAGCTGCGGCCTGGGTCCCATCGCCCAGCCCCATGGCCCCCATGCGCGCCGTGGCCAGTTCTTCCAGCTGGGCATCAGCGAACAGGACATGGTGAGCTTCGCCGGCGGCCTGGCTCTGCAAGGCCGACTACCCCTGGTGTCCACCTACGCGGCCTTCATGGCCAGGGCCGTGGAGCAGGTGCGCACGAACCTGTCCATGGACGCGCGGGCCATCTACGCCGGCAACTACGCCGGCCTGTGCTACTTCTCCGATGGGCGCAGTCACCAGAGCCTGGACGACGGGCTGCACTTCCAGGCCCTGCCTGGCATCACCGTGCTCGAGCCCGCTACGCCGGATCAGGCGCAGCGCCAGCTGGACTGGGCGGTCCGCGACGCGCAGGGCTCGGTCTACCTCCGGCTCCACCGCACCCCTCAGGAGCTGCCGTTGGCGGGGGATGACAGCGGGCTGTTCGACAGCGGCGATCCATTGGCGCCCCTGGTGCGGGGGCGCTCCTTCGAGCGCTGCTTCGTCTGCGCCGGCCCCGTGGCCGCCCGGCTCGCCCTGGACTGCCTGGGACATCCCGACTTCGACGGCTGGGGGCTGGTGGTGGTCTCCTGCTTCGCTCCGCCGCGGGATCGGGCGGCCTGGGCTGCCCTGCTGCAGCCCCTAGGGCAGGTCGTGGTGGTGGAGGACAGCTGGGCCCCCGGGGTGCTCGGGCCCTGGCTGGATGGGCTGCTCCTGGATCTGGGGCTGGCGCCCAGGCGCCACGCCGTCCAGCCAAGGGGCTGGGGCGCGTCGTTCCGCAGCCTCGAGGCCTGCCTGGAGCACTTCGGCTTCACGGTCGAGGGGGTCAGGGCGCGCATCGCGGCCGGATGAGGGGTCTCCGGGCGAGCGCTGAGCCTGCTCTCCGGGTACCGCCGCCAGGTCGCGGCCCCCGCGGGCGACGGCTACAGTGCCCCCGATGATCCCACGCCCACCCGCCCCACGGCTCCTGCTCGCCCTGCTCGCGGCGGTCGGCTGTCAGCGGGCCGACGGCGTCGACGGCACCGTCATCATCCTGGTCATGGACGGCGTGCGCCTCCAGGACTCACTCGGGGACGAGCCCTCGAGCGCCACGGGGGAGCCGCCCGCCGAGCTGATGCCGGTGACCTGGTCCCGCCTGCTCCCCCAGGGCGCCAGGGCCAGCCAGGCCTGGAACCTCGGCGCCACCACCACCACGCCGGCTCACGCCGCTCTGATCAGCGGCCGACGCCAGCCCCTGGCCACGGTCTCGGCCGACGACGAGGTCGGGCTGTACCGGCCGCAGCTGCCATCGCTCTTCGAGGCGGTCCGGGAGCAGCTGGGCGACGGTGAGGAGCAGGTGGTGCTGGTGGCCAACACCGGCTTGGTGCGTCCCGTGGAGCGCTCCCTCTGGCCTGGGGCTCTGGGGGCGGGCTGGGTGTGGGTGGGGGACGAAGACGGGTCTCCTTCCCCGGACGACCGCCGGGTCCTGGCCCGGCTGCAGGAGCGGCTGGACGAGTTCCCCACTCGCCTGGCGCTGGTCAACATGCACCAGCTCGACCGCTCGGGCCACTACGGCGACGACGACGACTACCTCGACGACCTGCGCAGCATCGACGCTCCCATCGCGGAGCTGTGGGATTGGCTCGAGGGGCACCACCACTACCAGGGCGACACCACGCTGATGATCGTGGCGGATCACGGGCGTCACTCGCTCTCGGACGATGATCCCCACTGGCGTCACCACGGCGACAGCTGCAACGGCTGCCGCCGGATCCCGGCGCTCGCCCTGGGTCCCGAGGTGGTGGCGGGGGTCGATCTGGACGATCCGTTCTTGATCACCGACGTGGCCCCCACCGCCGCCGGGATCCTGGGGGTGGATCTGCCCTGGGCCGATGGCCTGGTGCAGCGTGGCCTGCTGACTCGGCCCAGTGTCGCGGCCAGCCGCAGCGGCCTGGCGGACCTGGCGCTGGCCGGAGGCCTGGTGGCGGAGCTGCGCTACCAGGACGATCCTTGGCACCGCAGCGCCCTGTGGGTCGGCGGGACGCGCCTGTCCAGCGCCGAGGCGCTCCTGGTGGAGGCTCCAGCCATGGCTCGCGACGGCGAGCTGGCTTGGGTGTGCTTTCGGGAGCTGGCCCTGGCTCCGTACGAGGACTCAACAACCTGGGTGGCGCGCTGCGCCCAGAGCGTCGACAGCGGCGCGAGCTGGGAAGCCATCGCGGCCCCGGTGGAGCAGGTGGGGCCACTGTGGCGCCCGGTGCTGCGCGCTGGAGGAGCTGGGACGGTGGTGGCAGCCTGGGTGGACAACCGCGCGGGCACCGCCGATGGCGGCGCGGTTGGCACCGAGGGTGATCTGCACCTGGTGGTGTCACAGTTCGACGGGAGCTGGTCCTCGGGCTGGATGGCTGCGGATCTGAGCTACCCCCTGGACATGGCCGCGGCGCTCGAGGGAGACCTGCTGATCACCGCGGTGGGAGCGGGCCCCCTGGGCAGCGGCAGCCAGCATGCCCGGGACATCTGGGTCGGCAGCGTGGCCCTCGGGGGTGCCCAGCCCCGCTGGCAGAGCCTGGCGGCCTCCGGGCTCGGGGACCTGCTGGGCGTGACGGGGAGCTGGCGCATGGAGCTGCCCGCCCTGCGGGTGGACGAGGCGGGGACGCTGCACCTGGCCGCGGTGGCCCACAGCGACGCGGGAGGACACGGGGTGCTGGCGTCCAGCGACGATCAGGGACGCAGCTGGAGCCGGGCCGCGATGGTGGACCTGCCGTTCCCGCCGGACCCCCACCTTGCGCCGGTGTGGCTCGGCGAGCGGGCGGTGTGGGTGGTGGTGGACGTCCCAGCGGACGAGAGCCGGCTGTGCGCAGCCAGCCTGGACCTGGCACCCAGCTGCGTCCAGACGGGCAGCCCCCGGGTGCTGCGCACCGCGGTCGAGCAGCAGCTCTACGTCTTGGTGGACCAGGGTGTGGGGGCGTGGTCCTTGGAGAGCTTCGAGATCTAGCGCTTCTGGGGTGGGCCGCGCTTGCCGCCCTTGCCGCCGCCACGACCGCCGCCCTGCCCGCCGCCCTGGCCGCCGCCCTGGCCGCGGGCGCCACCCTGGGGCGGGCCGCCCATGCCGTCGGACATGACGTGGTCCCGGACGGGGAGCGTGCCGCCGTCGATCGCGATGAACATGTCGGCGACGTAGTCACCGTACCAGGCGTACAGCGTGGGGAAGCCCACGTCCGGCCGCGGCGCGCTCTGCACCTTGTCAGCGGCCAGGTTGGGCTCGAGGGTGTTCATGCGCACCCAGGGGCAGGGGCCCTCGAGGGCGGCCTGGTACAGGGCGAAGGCGTGGCCAGCGTCGGTGCCATGGACGTGGTCCTGAGCGCGCTGAATGCGCTGGTAGGGGATGGTGAGCTTCGCCATGTTGCGCTCGGCCTCGCGCTCGGCCCAGTAGACGTCGTCGCCGCACTCCAGGCCGGGAGGCCAGGGTGGGCCCGGCAGGTCGCTGTCGCTCACGCAACCGGCCGCGTAGGCCTTCGAGGAGGGGCCCTCCCAGTCGATGAGGAAGCGAGCCTTGGTCTGGCCGCCCGCCAGGGCGCCCGCGGCCATCTGGATGCCCACCGAGTTGGAGAAGACGCCCACCTGGTCGTCGGCGATGTCGTCGCGCGCGATGATCTGCTCGATGACCGCCCGCAGGCCGGCCTGCTGCTTCTTGCCGCCCATGTCCTCCTCGCCGCCGCTCTGACCGCGCCCGTCGGGATCGAAGCGGAAGATGGCCACGCCGTTGTCGAGGATGGGCTGCCGCATCTCGGGTCGGTTGAACACGCCGCTGGCGTCCTTGATGGCGCCGGGCACCACCACCACCGCCTTGTAGGGGGGGGGAGTGTTAGGGAGCTCGGCGTAGACGGCCAGTGAGACCCCCGTGACGGGGTTGGTGACCCGGAAGTCCACATCGGCGGCGCTCAGCTGCTCGCCGCCGCGGCCGCCACGTCCACCACCGCCCGGGGGAGCCGCGTTCTCGCGACCCATGGGTGGCGCGTTCATCACCGAGCCCACGGCCGGGGCGATGGGGGTGGCCACCGGCGGCGCCGCGGCCTGGTCGGTGCTGGTGTCGTTGTCGAAGCAGGCCGTCAGGCCCAGCGCCAGCGCGGCGCTGGTGAAGGAGAGCAAGGCGAGGTTCATGGTGCGCTTCCTGGGAGAGGGCCGAGGTGTGTGGGCCGCGTGTGGGTCGAAACCTGCCTAATCCCTACAGCACAGCACGCCACCCTTGTCGGAGTTGCCCACAGGGTTGCCGTCGTAGCTGCAGGAGGTGCCGGGGCAGGCGACCTTGGTGACCAGCTCGCCCTCGTGGTAGTGGCTGTCGTCGCCGCCTGCGCAGGCCCAGGGGCCATGGGGGTGCTCGGCCTCGTTGTAGCCGCAGGTGCCGGGGTTCATGCTGGCCAGCACCCGGGTGAGGGGACCGCAGTCCCGGTCGCCGCTCAGCTGCGTGCCCAAGTTTCCGCAGCCGAACACGTCGTTGCCGTTGCTCGAGCCGTCGTCGCACACCGAGTCGCTGTCGCTGTGCTGCGCCACCGCGAAGAACAGCGCCTTGTCGGGTGTGCCATGGGGCACCGCCGCGTCGCAGCTGCCCGCCTTGCCGGAGACGTCGGCCTTGCCAACGCACACATGCCAGCCGCTGGCGCACAGATCCGCGGCGCTGCAGCCGAAGCCCTCGGTGTTGCCCGAGTCGTCGCCCGCGCCGCGGCTGCAGGACGGGGCCAGGTCGGCTCGGGTGACGCCGGGCTGCTCCCAGGCGCCTGAGCAGGCGGCGATGGAGGGGTAGG
Source organism: uncultured Pseudomonadota bacterium (assembly GCA_937912125.1). Classification (GTDB taxonomy): domain Bacteria; phylum Myxococcota_A; class UBA796; order UBA796; family JAFGLY01; genus CALDOK01. Next base: position 29,180 of record CALDOK010000195.1, on the reverse strand, counting down.
CGCTCCAGTCTTCGAAGCCTTCGCGCTGGCCGTCAGCGCAGCCCGCCTGGGGGTCCGCGTCGGCGTCGCTGTCGGAGTCGGCGTCGCTGTCCGCATCGGCGTCGGCGTCGGCGTCGGCCTCGGGCGGGTCGGAGTCGAGGCCCGTGTGCTGGTGCACTGGTGGGTCATCTTGTTTGCCCACGGTCCACTCGGAGCAGCCCAGGGCAGGGGACAGGAGCATGGCGAGCGAGATGACGGTCGATGCGCGCATGGCGAGGCCTCCGACAGCGCTGCAGTATAGCGGGAGATCAGGGCTCGAAGCTGTCGAGCTCGTACTGGTGGAAGTGGCAGAGGCGAGTCTCGCCTCGCTGGGGGTCCCACAGGTGCATGTCGTTGCCCTTGCACAGACCCCACTCGGGGCAGCCGTGGCAGGCGGCGCTGCGGGTCAGGCGGCGGTCCCGGAACGGCTCGAAGCCGTGCCGCCAGACCTGGACCAGGGAGTCGCGGGCGATGTTGCCCTGGGCCAGGCTGCGGTCGTTGTTGGGGCAGGCCAGGATGTCTCCGTTGACCATCACGCCCGCCACCTTCACGCCCGCCAGGCAGACGTAGTCGGCGTCGCGCACGGCCCGGTTGGTGGCGTAGCCCAGGTGGCCGCCGCAGCCGAAGTTGAGCTTCATGGGGCTGGCCTGCTTGAGCGCCGCCACCGTGGAGAGCAGGCGCTGGAAGCCTGGGGTGTCCAGCTGCAGGGCGGGAGCGGCGCCGCGCCCGATGGGATCGATGGTGAAGATCCGCCAGGCGGGCACGCCATGGGCCACGAGCAGGTCGTGCACATCCCAGAGCTCGGCCAGGTTGCCCGGATGTACACAGGTGACGACGTCCATCACCGGCGGGCCGCCCGGGCCCCGCAGTAGATCGATGGCGTTCAGCGCCCGCTCGAAGCTGCCCGCTCGGCCCCGCAGGGCGTCGTGGCTGGCCTCGAGGCCATCCAGGCTGATGCACACGCTGGTCATGTGGGCTTGGCTGGAGCGCTGCAGGGTCTCCGCGCTCCACAGCCAGCCGTTGCTGACCATGCCCCAGGGGAACCCCAGCTCGGCCAGCCCGGCTCCCAGCTCGAAGACGTCGGGGTGACACAGGGGCTCGCCCCCGGTGATCACGCCGGTGATGCGGGCTGGGTCCATGGCCTGGGCCAGCTCGCGGGCGGCGCGGAGCGCGGCCTCTGCGGGCAGGTCTGGGTGCTGGGCGCTGGCGGTGCAGTCGCTGCCGCAGTGCTGGCATGCCAGGTTGCAGCGCTGGGTGATCTCGAAGAACAGGTAGCGCAGATCCGGCGATCGCCGGACGGCGTGGTGATACAGCGGCAGCAGGCGCCGCCGGGCGCGGGCACGAAACCCCACCCGCTACTCGGAGACGAGCTCGGCCATGGGCGCCTGCACGGCGCTGGTGGGCAGCGGCGCGGCCTCGAGGTCCACGGGAGCGGCCGCGGTGCTGAACTGCTCGGTGTCCCCCGAGTCGCCACCGGTGTCGATGCCGTACTTGGTGGTGACGGGGCAGCCCGCCGCGAGCAGCGCGCCCATGACGATAGAAACCGAGCGCCAGAAGCGGTCCATGAGGTTCTCCTCTCTCTGTGCCCGGTGAGTATACCCGCTCACCGTGCCAATCGACCCGCGACCTTCGTTCGGGGTTGACTGTGCCGCAGCCGCGCGGGGAAGAGCGGCTACTCGAGGGCAGCCAGCTCTCGGTCCATGGCGTCGATCAGCCGCTGCGCGTCCGCCCCGTCCAGCGTGGGCTCCCGATAGGCCACGGTGAAGTCCAGTGCCCCCGCGCAGCCTGTGAGCGCGGTGATCATGGTGGGCGAGGGGGCCAGCGGGCTGATGACCCGTGCGGCGAGGCAGGGGCCGTCTCCGAAGTCCAGGGCCTCAGCTTCCATGGGGCCGATGTTCGTCAGCCCGGTGCAGGCGCCCGCGGGGGTCAACAGCCGGCCCAGGATGAGGTGCAGCACGGCTCGCAGCGCGGCGTGGGGCAGGACGCTGGCCAGCGCGATCACTGGGATGCCCAGCAGGATGCCGGTCCGGCCGGCCTTCCAGGGCTTGGTGACCTTCGTCACCCGCGCCAGGTTGTCCTCGGCCGCCGGCAAGGGCAGGCGCCCGAACACCAGGGGCCGCAGGGCGCTGTAGTTGCACACATCCCGCAGGGGAGGCTGGTACTGCCGCAGGTCGGCGGTGGCCACCAGGGCGGCGTGGCTGCGCTGGGCGTTGGCTCGAGGGAAGCTGAGCACCACGGCGCGGGTGAAGGCCGCCACCGCCAGATCGTTCAGGGTCACCCCCTGGCTGCGCCAGCGAGCCCGCAGCCGGGCCACCCTGGAGGGTGGCAGGTGCAGGGCCCGGTACCGGGGAGTCCCGGGGCCCTGTGGGCCCATGGGCACGCGCATGGGGCGCATGGGGCGGTTGTCGAACAGCTCGGACAGCGCTCCCAGGAGCATCGCGGGCAGGTGGCGGAGCTCGAGGCTAGCCAGCAGCCGGCGGAGCGGGTGGGGGTGGGGAGCCAGGTCCGGGGACCAGTCCGGATCTTCGCCCACCCCGCGGTAGCATTGAGCCAGGCGATAGCACAGGTTCTTGGTCCCGCCGCCATCGGCCAGCAGGTGGCTGACCCGCAGCAGCAGGCGATCGTGGTCGGGCAGGTGCAGCAGCACCAGGCGCACGGGCAGCTTCCCGCGCGGCTCGAAGGGCTCGGCGTACAGTTCGGCCTCGCGCTGCTCGGCGGCCTGGGCCGAGACCGCCTGCGCCTCGTCGATGCGCCAGGTGGGAGAAGGATCGAGCGCCCAGCGGGAGCGCCACCAGCGCCGCTCGAAGCGCCCACCCAGCGCGGGGACGGACCGCGCCAGCGCCGCCAAGGCTCGCTGGAGCCGAGCCTGGTCGAGCCGGCCGGGCACGTCCACCCGCACATGCAGGTGGGTGTCCAGGTGATCCCCCATGCCGTCCACGGCGGCGGCGAAGGGATCGGCGATGAGGAAGCCGCCGCCGGCCTCAGGCATCGTCAAGCTCCATGAGCACAGGGGCGTGGTCAGAGGGCTTCTCGCCCTTGCGCTCCTGGCGATCCACCGTCACTGAGCGGCAGCGCGGGATCAGGGGCGCCGAGACGAGGAAGTGATCGATGCGCAGGCCCATGCCGCGGCGGAAGCAGGCCTGGCGGTAGTCCCACCAGGTGTAGATGCCGGCCTCCTGGTTGTGCAGGCGGAAGGCGTCGGTCAGGCCCCACTCGACCAGGGCCTGCAGCCGCTGGCGCTCGGGTGCGGAGTGGAACACTGCCTCGCGGTGGCCTTCGGGGTCCCACAGGTCGCGGTCGTCGAAGGTGATGTTGAAGTCGCCGGTGAGCACCACGGGCAGCGTGGGGTCCCAGCGGTCTCGGGTCTCCGCCATCAGGGCGTCGAGCCAGGCCTTCTTGTACTCGTACTTGTCCGACGGGATCTCCTTGCCGTTGGGCACGTACAGGCAGCGCACCCGCAGACCGGCCGTGGTGGCGGCCAGGCTGCGAGCCTCGGGGTCGTCGAAGCCGTCGATGCCGGCCACCACATCCTCGAGGGGGGACTTGGAGAGGATGGCCACGCCGTTGTAGGTCTTCTGACCGTGAATGGCGACGTGGTAGCCCAGGGCCTCCAGGGGCTCGCGGGGGAAGAGGTCGTCGGTGACCTTGGTCTCCTGCAGGCAGGCCACGTCGGGCTGGACCCGCTCGAGCCAGGCCAGGACCCGATCCAGGCGAGCGCGCAGGGAGTTCACGTTGTGGGTGGCGAGGAGCATGGGATCTCCCAGATGCGTGGGGAGGGGGCTGGCCCTCTACCCCGTGGGCTAACGCTGTTCGCGTCGTCGCCAGCCCAGCGCCATCATGCCCAGCAGGCCGAAGCCGAGCCAGCCGGCCCCCCTGGGGTGGCCGCCGCTGCTGCAGCCGGCGCAGCCGTCGTCGATCTCCTCCTCGCCCAGCACCGTGAAGGCCGAGGGCAGGTAGGCGTTGTCGCCGTCCAGCACCACCTCGACGTCGTGGACGCCCTGGGGCAGGGAGCTGGGGGTGCGGCCCTTGAGGGTCTCGCCGTTGAGCACGTCGATGCCGGTCAGCGAGATGCCACCGATGCGGGCGTCCATGCCGCCGTCGAAGCCCGACCCCAGCAACACCACGTCCACGGCCTCGCCCAGGCTCATCTCGGCGGGGGTGATGCTGATCAGGGACAGGTCGTCCATGGGCGCGGTGGAGTCCCAGGCGGTGTCGGCGTCGGCGTCGCTGTCGGCGTCGGCGTCGGCGTCGGCATCTGCGTCGGCGTCGGTGTCCGAGTCGGCGTCCGAGTCGGCGTCCACGTCGCACTCGTCGGCGCTGACGCTGTCGGTCTCGATGCAGAGCCGCTGGATCCAGTCTCCGGTGATCCCGAACAGGTTGGACTGCCACCAGGAGCTATGGTCGGGCAGATAGATGTAGTTGCGGTTGGCGTGGTCCATGCCCCCGACGTCCCGGGCGATGGCGGGGTAGCCCGAGAAGTCGTCCAGGCAGAAGGCCACCGCGACGTTGCCGGACTCGACGGCCGGGAGGGTGACCTCCAGCTTGGGGTCGGTGAGGTCGACGCGGTTGAAGGCGCTGTTCGAGCCGGTGATGTACAGGTACGACCCGTCCACGTAGTCCGCCTGGTTCAGGTTGGTGCCGCCCACGGCGTAGATGTCGATGTTGTACAGGGCGCTGGCGGTTGTGCCGCCGATCAGGGCGTCGACGAACACCATGTCGAAGGGGTAGTCCCCCGGAGCCGGGGTGTAGATCGAACCCCAGCACTCACCCGCCACGAAGCCCCCCTGGAAGGCGGCGTGGGAGCCGCTGACGAAGTCGTCGTTCTGGAGCAGCTTGTAGCCGGCCAGCGCGCTGCCAGGCAGGAGCAGCAGGGTGACCGCGGCGAGGGTGGCTTTCATGGTGATCTCCGGGTGTGGACGGAAGAGAGAGCTGGGCGGCGACGCCGCCAGGAGGTCAGCGCCAGCAGCGAGAGCAAGGGGAGGAGCGCTGGGGCGGTCGCAGAGGCGACGCAGCCGCAGCCTTCGGGCTCGTCGTCGCCGGTGTCGTCAGGGGCCGGCGCTCCGGTATCCAGCGCGGTGTCGCCGCTGTCCAGGCCGGTGTCGGGGGGGACGGGCACGCAGACCGGGCCGGGCTGCAGGGGCAGGGTGTAGTCGGCGTCCTGGCAGACGAAGCCGGGCTCGCAGTTGCCGTCGGGGCAGGCGACCACGCAGCTGCCTTGGGAGTAGAAGGCGCTGGTGAAGAGGCAGACCTCTTCGCAGTTGATGTCGTCGATGAAGCACTCGGCGCCCACCGGGTCACGAACCTCGTCGCAGACCTTGACCCCATCGAGCTCGTGGCACCAGCGCTCGCTGGCGTCCAGGCCCTGGCAGTCCAGATCCTGGGCGCAGGAGTCGGCGCCGCTGGGGTAGTTTTCACACAGGCCGCGCATGTCGTCGCCTGACAGGGTCTCCATCCAGCTGCCCCCGAAGTAGGCCAGGTACATGCTGGAGGTGACCTGCTCGTACTCGTGGTCCATGCCGGTGGAGTGGCCCAGCTCGTGGGCCAGCACCGAGCCGACGTGGAGCACTGGGGGGGTGGCCGCGGTGGTGCCAGTGGTGGCGTCCCAGTCCCAGTTCACGCCGTTGAACAGGATGTCGGTCTCGCGGATGGTGGGCTCACCGCTGCTCATGTCGAAGCGCACCACGCTCATGGCGGCGGCGTCGGCATGCCACTCCCAGCTGTCGTTCTCCCAGGCGATCACGTTGAGCCCGTCGTCTTCGACCAGGGCGTCGGTGCGGCCTTGGTAGGCGAAGGCGAATGTGGAGCAGCCTACGCTGGACCACTGCTGCAGGGCGGCCTCGAAGCTGGCCTCGGTGGCGTCGGCGCCCACGCTGGCGATGCCCTGGTCGTTCATGAGGTAGGGCCAGGGCAGGAGCTCATCGGGCAGGTGGTTGCCGTTGAGGTTCCAGATGGGCTGTGGGTCCAGCGAGCGCATCCCTGCGCCGTGGCCTCGGGGCACCAGCCCCACGGTGGCCAGGTCCAGCTCGATGCTCCAGCGCTGCCCGGGCTGCAGCGTGGGTATGCCCAGCACCGCCGCGGGAGGGCCGCCATTGGCGCCTGGGAGCAGGAACTCCACCAGCTCGCCCTGGTCCGTTCGCAGAGTGACCTCGGTGCGAGGCAGCCAGGAGGGGCCGGAGGCCACCTGGACGCTGAGGATGGTGCCAGTCACGATGCTGGGAATGCTGGGCACGGGGCGCTCCGAGTGCAATGAGAGAGGATAGCATGGGCTGGGTAGCCCAGGGCACCATGCGCGTGCTTGCCCCTGGCTGCCCACCACGCATCGGTTACGGTCCACTCTTCTCTCGTCGTGAATATCGGATAAACTCTATGTCGAGAAACGAAGCCTTCGCAGGCCATCGTCAGGTCACCGGGCTGCTGGTCCCGCTTCTGCTGGCGGTGGTCGTGGGCCTGGTGGTCGCGGCGGGGCTGTGGCTGGGCTCCCAGGTGGCCGTGGCGGCCGGCCTGCACTGGGTGCTGGTGATAGGGCTGATGCTGGGGGCTCGCCGCAGCCTCGGACTGGCCTTGGGAGCACCCGTTGATGGGCCTGGCGAAAGGGTCAGGACCCCGGGGCTTATCCGCTTGGTTGTGGGCGCCGTCGTCCTCGCGGCTGCGGCCGCAGCGTTGATCTGGGGGCCCCTCGAGCCTGCGAGCAACGCGGCGGGTCACACCGGGCTGGGGGCGCTGCTGTTGGCGGTGGCCTTCGGGGCGCTGGTCCTGGCGCGCTACTACCACTCCACCCCGGCGGTCCAGCTTCCCGACGCTCCAGGGCTCGCCACGGCGGCCCGTGTGGGGGTGTGGCTGGGGCTGCTGGCTGGCGCCTCCTGCATCCTGCGGGCGGTCGGGCGTCCCGTCGCCGAGCCTGGCACCGCCATGGTGCTGCTCGCGGTGCCCTCCGTCCTGGCGCTCGAGCTCGCCCTGATGGGCGTGGTCGGGCTGGTTCGTCGCCCGCGGGCGGGGAGCGCCTTCGGCGCGGACCTGCTCATGAGCCGCCTGCTGGGCTCGTCCTTCAACCCGGTCCAGAGCGTCTTCACCGCTGTGGAGCGCAGCTCCGGCATCGACGTGCGCAGCTCATGGGCGTTGATCTTCCTACGCCGCGCCGCGCTGCCCTCCATGGCGGGCCTGGCCCTGTTGGCCTGGGCGCTGTCCGCGGTGGTCGTGGTCGATGCCTCCCAGCAGGCCATGCGTGAGCGCTTCGGCAAGGTCGACCCCCAGGATGTGCTCCAGCCCGGTCTGCACCTGGGGCTGCCCTATCCCTTCGACTGCGTACACCTGGTGGACGTGCAGCGCGTGCGGGAGATGCCCATCGGCTACGCCGAGGCCAAGGCTGGCGCGGACGCTCTGTGGACCCAGTACCACGCGGCTGAGGAGTTCAACCTGCTGCTGGGCGATGGGCGCGACCTGGTGACCATCAACGCCGTGCTGCACTACCGGGTGGGAGACATCCACGCCTGGCTCTACGGCACCCAGAACCCCGAGATCGGCCTCGAGACCCTGGCCTACCGGGTGATCACCGACGCCACCGTGGACAAGACCCTGGACCAGGTGCTCTCCCTCGACATCGGCGGGTTCTCGGCCAGCATGGTCCAACAGATCCAGGCTGAGGCTGACGACCACCTGCTGGGCATCGAGGTGGTGTCCTTCGATCTGCTGGGCCTGCATCCGCCGGTGGCTGTGGCCAACGACTACCAGGCCGTGGTGGCCGCGCAGATCGACCGCGGAACCTACGCCATGGAGGCCCAGGCCTACCGCTACGGCGCCCTGCCCAAGGCCGAAGCCGACGCGGTGCGGGCCACCCGTCGCGCCGAGGCGGATCGGGCCGGACGCCTGTCCAAGGCCCTGGGCGAGGCCATCGCTTTTCAGACCATCGAGGCCGAATACGCGGCCAATCCCGAGCTCTACCGCTTCAGGCGGCGCCTCGAGACTCTGGAGCAGGTGCTCCAGGACAACCCCCACTACATCATCGACACGCGCATCGAGCGTGACGGTGGCGCTCTGTGGGTCCTCGAGTAGCCGCCTGCGGAGCCGATCCCATGCGTGACAACATCCTCCGTTATTCCATCGGCATCGCCATACTGCTGGCCTTGACCTTCTTCGCCTTCACCTGGCAGCTGCGGGAGGGAGAGGTCGCCATCCGCCTGCGCCTGGGCCGGGCCGTCGACGTGGTGCAGGACGCTGGACTCCACGGCAAGCTGCCCTGGCCCATCGAGCGGGTGGTGGTGCTGGACGGCCGCGCCCGGGTGCTCAACACCCGCCACACCGAGATGCTCACCCGGGACAAGAAGAACGTCATCCTGCTCAGCTACGTCGTCTGGCGGGTGTCCGAGCCCCTGCGCTTCTACCAGTCCCTGGGCAGCGTCGAGGCCGCCGACTCCAAGCTCGACGGCCTGGTCACCAACGCCAAGATCAGCGTGCTGGGCGGCTACGATCTCAGCGCCTTGGTCTCCACCACCCCCGAAGACCTCATGGTCGACGAGATCGAGCAGGCCATCCTCACCGACGTGGCCACCAAGGCTGGCGAGAAGTACGGCGTGGCCATCGAGGAGGTGGGCTTCAAGCGCCTGTCCCTGCCCGAGGGCAACACCCGCTACGTCTTCGAGCAGATGCGCGCGGAGCGCAAGCAGTACGCCGCCCGCTTCCGCGCCGAGGGCGAGCGCGAGGCCGCCAAGATTCGGGCCGACACCGATCTCGAGGTGGCCCAGATCCGCGCCGAGGCCAACGAAGAGGCCGCCCGCATCCGCGGTGAGGCCGAGGCCGAGGCCGCCCGCACCTACGCCGACGCCCACAGCCTCGACCCCGAGTTCTACCGCTTCAAGCGCTCCCTGGAGTCCATGGACAAGGTGCTGGGCAAGAAGTCCACCATCGTGCTTCGCACCGACAGCCCGCCCTTCGATCTGCTCCAGGAGGGCTCGCGGTGATGCGCCCCCGTCACGCTCGAGGAGGCCGGCGATGATCGCCCCGCCCTCCCATGGTGCCAGCGAGCTGCGCCGCTTCTCGGGGCCGGTGCTGCGCTCCTTCGAGCTCGGGCTCGGCTACCTGCGCTGGGGCGTGCTCGCGCTGGTGCTGGCCTACGTCTTCTCGGGCCTGATCATCGTGCGCTCCGAAGAGGTGGCGGTCGTGCTGCGCTTCGGCGCCCTGGCGGGCGGCACCCCGGCCACCGCGCTGTTGCACCCTGGCTTGCACTTCACCCTGCCGCGGCCCATGGACGAGGTGGTGCGGGTCAAGATCAAGAAGGTCTACGAGCTCGAGATCTACGATCTCCACTACCGCCGCCCTGGTGATCCCGGCGCGGAGCGATCCCGCCGCAAGACAATCGATCCCGTGCTCGAGGGCTACGCGCTGACGGGGGACCACAACGTGGTCCAGGTCGACATGGTGGCCCGCTATCAGGTGGACGACCCCGTGGCCTTCGCCCTGCACCAGGCGTCCCCCGAGCGCCTGCTGCGCGACGCCATCATGGCGGCCACCGTGCGCACCATGGGCGAGGTCGAGGTCGACAGCGTGCTGTCCGAGGGCCGCTCCCAGTTCGTCATCCAGGTGGTGCAGCGCGCGCAGGATCGCCTGGACCGTGCCGTCTCCGGGCTGGCGCTGGTGTCCGTGGAGGTCACCGATCTCGCCCCGCCCAGGCAGGTCCAGGCGGAGTTCGAGCAAGTCCAGAACGCCTTCATCGACATGGAGACCCAGGTCAAGGAAGCTCAGAAGCTGCGCGAAGAAGAAGTCCCCCTGGCCAAGGCCTCCCGAGACCAGGCCCTGCGCGAGGCCCAGGGCTACGCCGCCGAGCTGTTGGCCCAGGCGCGGGGAGACGCCGGCATGTGGCGCGACCTGTACGCCGAGTACCGCAAGAACCCGCAAGTGGTCCGGGATCGTCTGTACCTCGAGGCCATCGAGGCATCGCTCCCGCGCTCCGGTCGCATCCGCTTCGTGCCGCCCCCCGCTGACGGCCGGCGCTACGGCCCCGATGGCTTCCGCCTCTCCATCCCTGCGGGTGACTAAGTGAGCACGACCCAACCCTGTGAACACCCCGCCTGCCACGGGGCCGAACGCTGCCTCGAGCCCCCCAGGGTCGGGCAGGTGGCCTCCATGGCCGCGGCTCGTCGGGTGGACCTCGACAGCGGCGAGCAGCGCGAGATGGCGCTGCGCTTGGGCTCGGTCCTGCTGGGTGGCGGCCTGCTGGCCCTGGGCTGGGGTTGGGGCTACTTCCAGCCCGCCCAGGCCGCCGTCGCCGGCATGGTGCAGCTGGTCGCTGTGGTGATCGTCGCCTGGCCCGTGTTCGCCCAGGCGGCTCAGGGCTTCGTCTCCAAGGACCCCGGCAGCTATACCGAGCAGCTGGTCGCGCTGGCCATCCTCGCCGCGGTGGTCATCGGCGACTTCACCACGGCAGGGCTCGTGCCCTTGCTGATGGAGGTCGGCCACCTGCTCGAGGAGCGCAGCGTCATGGGCGCGCGCGCCGCCATCGAGGGCATCGAGAAGCTACACGCTCGCTCCGCCACCTTGTTCGAGGCCGGAGCCGAGCGCACCGTGGCCTCCGAAGATCTGCGGGTGGGCGACGTGGTGGTGGTGCGCCCTGGCGAGACCATCCCCGCCGACGCCGTGGTGGTGCAGGGGCGCTCCAGCGTGGATCAGTCCTCGGTCACCGGCGAGTCCATGCACGAGGACGTGGGGCCTGGCAGCCCCGTCTTCGCGGGCACCATCAACCTCGACGGCCTGGTGCAGCTCGAGGTGCGCGGGGTGGGCGGCGACACCGCCCTGGGGCGTGTGATCGAGCTGCTGCGCGAAGCCGAGGAGTCCAAGGCTCCCATCACGCGGCTGCTCGAGCGCTACGCTACCGCCTACCTGCCCATCGTGCTGGGCGTGGCGGCGGTGGTGCTCTTCACCACCGGCAAGGTGGACCGCGCCATCGCCGTGCTGGTGGTGGCCTGTCCCTGCGCCCTGGTGCTCTCGGGGCCCGTGGCCATGGTGGCCGCCCTGGCCGTGGCCTCGAAGTGGAGCATCCTGATCAAGGGCTCCAGCTTCCTGGAGCGCGTCTCCGAGGTCGACACGGTGGTGCTGGACAAGACCGGCACTGTCACCCTCGGCTCGCTCTCCGTGCTGGAGGTTCATGCTGGCGAGGGCGTGGACGAGGCTGAGCTGCTGCGGGTGGCTGCTCGCTGCGGGCACGGCTCCCTGCATCCAGTCTCCCGCGCCGTTGTGCAGGCAGCCCGCTCACGGGGCATCGAGGTGACCCCTCCCCAGCAGCTGCGCGAGCAGGCGGGCCAGGGCGTGCAGGCCCAGACAGACGAAGGCATGCTGCGCTTGGGCCGGGCGAGCTGGCTGGTGGAGCTGGACCTGGGCTTCGAGGCGGTAGAGCCCAGCCGCGGGATCGCGGTCTATGTAGCGCGGGACGCCGAGGTGCTGGGCTGGCTGGAGCTGGCCGACACACCCAGGCCCGAGGCTGCCGAGGCCTTGGCTGGCCTGCGAGCCCTGGGCGCCAAGCGCCTGGTGTTGCTCACTGGTGATCGCCACGCGGTGGCGGCCCAGGTGGCCGCGGATCTCGGCTTCGACGACTTCGAGGCCGAGGTGCTGCCCGAGCGCAAGGCCGAGCTGGTGGCCGAAGAACAGGCCGCAGGCAGGCGGGTGATGATGGTGGGCGACGGTGTGAACGACGCCCTGGCGCTGCGCAGCGCGGACGTGGGCGTGGCCGTGGGCGCGGTGATCAACGAGGTCGCCCTGGGCGGTGCAGACATCGCCCTGATGGGCAACAACCTGGCCCGGCTGCCGCAGATGGTCGATCTGGCCAACCGCACTCGTCGCACCGTGAACCTCAACGTCACGGTGGGCGTCGGGTTCTCGGTCGGTATGCTCACCTTGGCGGCCCTGGGCGTCATCAGCCCCCTGCTGGGCGCCCTGCTGCACAACGGCGGCGCCATCTTCGTGGTGGCGAACTCGGCCCGTCTGCTCACCCTGGTGCGCGACGAAGACTAGGCGAACTGGCACGGGGGCGCCCTCGCGGCACCCACCACCAGGGTGTCTGGGACGGGGATGCCGCGTTGGGACGCCCGCTGCGCGAACGCGCATTCGCGCGGCCGGGCGTAGGGGATATCCCTTGTAGTTCGCGGGGAAAAACACTATGCTCTGTTGCGAAACGGACTGGAGCCGTCAGCGAAGGCCTCCACGGAGGGAATCAGCATGGGTGCTGCACATGACGCTCTCGCGACTCGCCTCGAGGCGGCGCTGTTGTCCCTGGATCGGGCTGAGGTGGGCGCCACCTTTGCCGCGATCGCGGGGCCAGACACCATCGATCGCGTCACGCTGGCCGACTCGGTGATCGCGCCAGCGCTGCTCAGCATCGGTCAGGCGTGGGACGAAGGCTCGGCGGCTCTGTCGCAGGTCTACATGGCCGGGCGCTTGGTCGAAGAGGCCCTCGAGCGCCACCTGCCCGCGGCCCCTCCGCGGCCGGGGGCGCCTCGCATCGGGGTGGCGGTGCTCGAGGATCACCACTCGCTGGGCAAGCGCATCGTCTGCGCCGTGCTGAACAGCGCGGGCTACGACGTGCGCGATCTTGGCAGCGGCCTGGACGCCGTCACCCTGGTGGATCGCGCCCTCGAGCAGCAGGTCGATCTCCTGATGGTCTCCGTGTTGATGCTCAACCGCGCCCTGCGTGTGTCCCTGGTTCGGCAGCAGCTCAGCGAGCGCGACGCCCACCATGTCACCCTCGTAGTCGGGGGAGCGCCCTTCGTACACGATCCCGAGCTGTACCGGCGTGTGGGTGCCGACCGCTGCGGCCGCAGCGCGGCGGACGCCCTGCGCATCGCCGCGGCGTACGAAGGGGGTGAACGATGAACTCCGCCATGACGTCCATCGAGCGCGTGTTCACCGCCCTGGGCCACGCCGAACCCGACCGGGTGCCGGTCTTTCTGTTGGTCACCATGCACGGTGCCAAGGAGCTGGGGCTCGGCCTGCGGGAGTACTTCTCCAAGGCCGAGCATGTGGTAGAAGGCCAGCTTAGGCTGCGTGCAAAGTACGGGCACGACTGCCTGCTCCCGTTCTTCTACGGCGCGGTCGAGTACGAAGCCTTCGGCGGCCAGGCCGTGTTCAGCGACGACGGCCCGCCCAACGCCGGCGCCCCTGTGATCCGCAGCCGCGAAGACATCTTCGCCCTCGAGCTGCCCGACATCCGCCGCGACCCGCGGCTGCAGATGGGGCTGGAAGCCACCCGGCGGCTGGTGGAGGCTGCCGCGGGGCAGGTGCCTGTGGTCGGCACGGTGATCGGGCCCTACTCCCTGCCCGTGATGCTCATGGGCTTCGAGAGCTACCTCGATCTGTTGCACGACGACCCCCTGGCCTTCGAGCGGCTGATGGTGGTCACCTCGCGCTTCTGCGTCGACTGGGCCAACGCCCAGATCGCCGCGGGCGCCACCGCGGTGGGCTGCGCCGAGCCGCTGGCCGCAGTGAACCTCACCGAGCGTGGTCTCTTCATGTGCACGGGCCACCCGGTGATCGCCGACACCATCTCCAAGATCCAGGGCGCCGTGGCCTTGTCCCTGGCCAGTGGGCGGGCCCTGGGCCGCATCGACACCTACGTCGGCCTGGGGGCGGCGGCGTTGGCGGTGAGCAACCAGGAGTCCCTCGCCGAGCTCAAGCGACAGTGCGCCGGTCGTCTGCCCATCCTGGGCAACCTCAACGGCGTGGCCATGGTGAGCTGGACCCCGGAGCAGGCACGCCAGCAGGTGCGCGCTTGCATCCAGGCCGCGGCGCCGGGTGGGGGCTTCGTGCTCGCCGACACCCACGGTGAGATCCCGTTCCATGTGGCCGACGACGTGCTGGCTGCCATCATGCAAGCTGCCCACGAGTGGGGGCGCTACCCCATCGAGCCCTGCTGCGATGTCTGAGTTCCAGCCGGGCTTCCTGTGCTGCTCGCTCCTGGCCCGTGAGCTCGAGGTCGTGAGCCGACGCCTGGGCCTGGAGGGCAGCCAGCGGGTGTTCTTCGAGTCCAACTGCCACCTCGCCAGCAGCCAAGACTCCTGGCCTCCACCCCGCGCTCAGGCCTTGCTCGAGGGCGACAAGCCGGTGCTGGCCCTGTGCATGAACTGCAAGCGCCCTTCCGCCAGCGCGCAGGCCGCCAGTCCCATCTCCGGGCTGGAGCATCCAGGGCTCCAGGTCATCGAGGTCCAGACCCAGGGCGAACTCTTCCTCGGCCAGGACGCCACCGAGCGCGCCCTGGCCGAGGGGGCCTTCATCGTGCTGCCTGGCTGGCTCGCGTGCTGGCGCAGCATCATCATCGACAGCTGGGGATTCGACGCGGCCACGGCGCCGATCTTCTTCGGCGAGGCGGCCACCCGCTTGGTGTTCCTCGACACAGGCGTCGAGGGTCCATGGGAGCGGGAGCTGTCCGCCCTGGCCGCATTTGTGGGGCTGCCCTGCGAGCATCGCTTCGTGGGCCTGTCCCACCTCGAGGCACTGGTCCGCTGTGCCTCCGCGGCCTGTAGCCAGCGCTCGGAGCGCCGCACCATCCAGGCGGCGGCGGCCCAGGCCAGGGCCCTGGCCGCCGAGTACGCCACGGTGGTGGACTTCATCACCTCCCTGGGTAGCCTGCCCTCCGAGGCCGCCATCATCGCGTCCCTCGAGGGCACCGCTCAGATCCTGTTCGCTGCCCAGCAGGTGTGCTTCCTGCCGCACGACCCCGAAAACGAGGCCGCGCAGGGCCCTGCCTCCTTCGAGGTGGCGGTCACCTTCGCCGGCGAACGGCTGGGCATGCTCGCGGTGCACGGGATCGCGCTGCCCGAGCACCGCGCGCGCTACCTGCCCATGGCGGCGGCCACCTGCGACGCCGCGGGCATCGCGCTGAACGCCACGCGGCTGGTCGAGCGCGAGCGCAGCCTGGCGCGGCAGCTCGAGCAGAAGGTCGTAGAGCTCGACCAGTTCGCCTATGTGGCGTCCCACGACCTCCAGGCCCCCCTGCGTCGCCTGGTGTCCTTCGCTGAGCTCCTCGAGAGTACACTGGGGGAGCAGCTCCCCCCGCGGGCGGTCACCTACCTCGACCACATCCAGCGCAACGCCGTGCTCATGCGCACGCTGGTCCAGGACCTGCTGCGGCTGTCTCGGGCCAGCAACTCCCCGCTGCGCGCCGAGCCAGTGCAGCTGGATCTGTGCCTGGATCGCGCGCTGATGGCCCTGGGCTCCAGCACCGAGGAGCGCGGAGCCGTGGTGGAGCGGCGGCCCTTGCCCGGGATCGTCGGCGACCCGGGGCTGCTGTCCCAGCTGTTCCAGAACCTCCTGGGCAACGCCCTGAAGTTCGTGCCAGCCGACCGCAGCCCTGTGGTGGTGGTCAGCGCCGACCGTGAGGATCAACGCTGGGTGATCTGCGTGCAAGACAACGGCATCGGCATCGAACCCCAGCACGCCGAGACCATCTTCGCCCCCTTCCAGCGGCTGCATCGCTCCCACGAGTACGACGGCAGCGGCATCGGCCTTTCCATCTGCCGCCGGGTGGTCGAGCGCCACGGTGGCGAGATCTGGGTCCAGCCAGGCGACGCGCAGGGCTCCATCTTCCGCTTCAGCCTGCCGGTTGTGGCCACCTGAACCCCATCCTCAACCCACATCTGCCGAGAGCCCGATGACCGAACCACGCCCCGTGCAACCCATCACGATCCTGATGGCCGAGGACGACGACGACGACCGCGTGCTCACCCTCGAGGCCATGCACACCGCCAGGCTCATCAACGAGCTCCGCTTCGTGGGCGACGGTGAGGAGCTGCTCGACTACCTCAGGGGCCTGGGCCGCTATGCGGAGCCAGGCAGCGCGCCATGGCCCGGGCTCATCCTGCTGGATCTCAGGATGCCCCGCATGGACGGGCTCACAGCGCTGGGACACCTCAAGGCCGATCCCGATCTCCGGCGCATCCCCGTGGTGGTCCTCACGACCTCGGAGAACGAGCACGATATCCTGCGATCCTACGAGCTCGGCGCCGCATCCTTCATCACCAAGCCCGTGACGTTCTCGGCCCTGGTGCAGCTCGTGCAGACCCTGGACGGGTACTGGACGGGCATCGTCAAGCTCCCGCCCAGCGACGAGGAGTGAGCCATGAAGGAACCCACCGTCACGCTGCTCCTGATCGACGATGACGAGAGCGATGCCCTCATCACCACCCATCGCATCGAGCAGGCCTCTGAGCTCTCCGGTATCGCGTACCAGGTCGAGTGGGTGGACAGCTACCGGGCGGGGCTCGAGGCGGCCCTGCGGGGTGGGCACGATCTGGTGCTGGTGGACTACGAGCTGTGCCCTGGCAAGGGCATCGAGCTGCTCGTCGAGGCGCGCCGTGCGGGCTGTACCACGCCCTTCATCCTGCTCACCGGAATGGAGGATCGGGAGATCGACCGGCTCGCCATGGAGGCCGGCGCCTTCGACTTCCTCTCCAAGGGCACGGCCACGGCTGAGCTGATCGAGCGGTCCATCCGCTACGGCCTGGCCCATGCCCACGCCCTGGGAACCTTGGCCGCCAAGACCAGGGAGCTCGAGCGCTCCAACATGGAGCTGGAGCTGTTCGCCCGCGCGGTCTCCCACGATCTGCGGCAGCCGCTGCACGTCATCGCTGGCTACGCGGAGCTGCTCACCATGCGCTACGAGCAGGCCTTCGACGACCGTGCCAAGCAGATGATGGGCAAGATCGTCAACGGCGTCGAGCGCATGAACTCCATGATCGAGGACCTCCTGGGTCTGGCCCGGCTCGATGCCGATGGAGACAAGCGCGCCGCGGTGGACTGCGGCAGAGTTGTGGCCGCCGTGGTCGCGGAGTTCGAGCTGCGCCTGCTCGATGTCGGTGGCCAGGTTCGGCTGGGCGTCCTGCCGACGGTCCATGGGCGAGCCGCTCACCTCGAGCAGCTGTTCCGCAACCTGCTGGGCAACGCCATCAAGTTCTCATCTGACGCTCCGGCGCGGCTCTCGGTCGAGTGCCTGCCCGATGGGGAGTGCTGGCTGTTCTCGGTCAGGGACAACGGCATCGGGGTGCCGGAGGGGCTGCTCGAGTCCATCTTCGAGCCCTTCCAGCGCGGCCACCCCTCGGACGCCTACCCCGGCACCGGCATCGGTCTGGCCCTGTGCCGCAAGATCGTGCAGCAGCACGGGGGCCGCATCTGGGTCGAGCCGGCCGTTCCTGCGGGGTCCGTGTTCCGGTTCACCCTGCCCAGGGAGCAGGGCGACACCCTCTGAGGGCAGCCTCGAGGCGAGCTGGTGCAGGCGCCTCGGGGTTCAGGGGCTCGGCACCGAGGGGTTGCGCTCGAGGGCCTCGCTCCACGCCACCAGGCGCGGCGCCGAGTCCTCGCCCCACAGGCGCAGACCTGCGGCGTCCAAGCGCTGGGCGACCAGCTCGCTGTCTCCGGCGTGCGCGCCGCTCTGGGCCACGGCCTCGAAGAAGGCGACCACGCCCCCGGCGCCATCGGCGACCACGGCCGGACGCTGCTCGAAGTGGGTGGTGGCGCTGAGGACCGAGCTGTGCTGGCCCTGGTTCCACAGCAGCGTGCCGTCGGGGCCGATGCGCTGAGCGTAGATGTCTTGATCCTTGCTCAGGTGCGCCGCGGGAGGTTGCTGGGCGTAGACGGCGATGGCGCCACCGGCTCCGTCGGCGACCAGCATGGGGTCGCCTTCGCTCCAGTCGGAGCTGGCCACGCTCACCGGCATGCCCTGGTTCCAGAGGCCTGCGCCATCTGGGCCGATGCGCTGGGCGAACAGATCCGGCTCTCCCGCCCTGGGCCCGTCGCGCCAGGTGGCCTGGAAGGCGACGATGGCGCCGCCTGCCGCGTCACTGACCAGGGCGGGGGGACCCTCGACCAGGGTGGTGGCCGAGACCACCTTGTAGGCCGCGGGGTCGCCGCTCCAGGGCAGGCCGCCGTCGGGGGCCACCCGCTGCACCATCAGATCGAAGTCTCCGGCCAGATCGCCTTCGATGACCTCTTCGCGGAACACCACCAGCGCGCCGCCTGCGCCGTCCGGGAGCAGCGCGGGCTGGCTCAGGGAACCTGGAGCCCGGGCCACCACCAGGGGTTGGCCGTCGACGCCCCACAGGGGAGAACCATCGGGGGCGATGCGGTGGGCCCACAGCTGGCGGGACCCGGCGTGGGCCCCGCTGGTGGGCTCGATCTCGAAGACCACGATCAGGCCCCCGGCGCCGTCGGCCACGGCGCGTGCGTTGGAGACCAGGCCTGGGCCTGCTGCGATGGGCAGGCCTTCCTGGGAGCCATCCGCCCACAGCAGGACGCCGTCACCGCCGATGTGCTGGGCGGCGAGATCGCTGTCCAGCGCGCCCGCCAGATCGTGGCCGTGGCGCTCGTAGATCACGAAGGCGCCACCGGCGCCATCAGGGACCAGCACCGGGGCTCGCTCCACCACCTCGGTGGAGGCCAACACAACGCTCTGCTCGCCCTGGCGCCAGAGCAGGTGGCCGTCGACGTCGACGCGCTGTACCAGCAGGTCGAGATCGCCCCGTAGCGGCCCGTCAGGTACCTCGGCTTCGTAGACCGCCACGAAGCCGCCGGCGCCGTCGGACGCGGCGACGGGAGCGCGCTCGTGGTAGGCGCTGCCCGATACCACCACCAGGTGATCGGTCGCCCACAGGGGAGCGCCGTCGACCATGGCCACCCGCTGGGAGCCGACGTCGCTGCCGGTGCGGCCGTTGGGTGCGCCCAGCTCGAAGACCACCGCCATGGCGGCGGGGGGAGGGGACGACGGGGCGGGCACAGGGGCCGGCAACGGCGCCGCGGCCGGCTCGGGCTGGATCACGAACGAGGGTGGGCCGTCGTTGTCCGAGGCGTCATCCGAGGAGCAGGCGAGCAGGAGCAGTGCGATGGGCAGGGTCATGAGCGATCTCCTGTCGCGAGCGTATCAGGCTATGGGCTACAGGCTACCGCCAGTCGGCTGGAGAGCTCATGCTTCCCGTGCTCATCACCATGCTGATCGCCGTCGCCATTCCCGTGCTGGTGGTGTGGTGGCTGCTGCGGGCGCATCGGGAGCTGGTCCTGCTGGCCTGGGCCGTGCATCGCGCTCAGGAGTGTGGAGACCCCGACGGGATCGCCCAGGCCCAGGGCGTCCTGCGGCGCCGGCTGGCACGCTTCCCTGCTGGGTACGTCGGCCGCTGGATGGGGATCGAGGATCTGGTCCCGCAGCAGACGTCCGCGCCGCACTGAGACGGTCTCGTAGGCCTCCTCCACGCCGAGATCATGCGCGTCGTCGTGCATAGGTGCCACGTCTTCGATGCCGTGGACCGCTGGGCACGACCAGGTGGCGTCGTCGGCCAGCGCGACGGTCGAGACGAGGAGGATCAGGTGCATGGTCGACCCCGGAGAAGCATTCGTTCGCCAGCATAGACCACGGCTTTCCCTGGCGCTACCGCTCCCCCACCACCCGACACACCGACACCGGTTCGCTGAAGCCCTTGACCTGGACCTCTTCGCCGGGCTCGAAGATCAGCTGGTCCGCCATGGGCTGCACGGTCTCGAGAGACGAGAGCACCTGGCCGGGGCCGGCCAGGCTGCACAGGCGGCTGGCCAGGTTCACGCAGGGGCCGATGGCGGTGTAGTCCAGGCGCATGGGGGCTCCGATGCTGCCCACCACGGCCTGGCCGACGTGTACGCCGATGCCCACGCGCTGGGCGGGCAGACCCTGGGCGATGCGGCGCTCACCCAGCTTGGCGATGCGGGCCTGCATGGCCAAGGCGCAGCGCAGGGCGCGCAGGGGGTCGTCGTCGCGCTGCACCGGAGCGCCCCACAGGGCCATCAGAGCATCGCCCACGAACTTGTCCAGCACGCCGCCGAAGCGAAACACCTCGTCCACCATGTGCTCGAAGTGCTCGTTGAGCAGGCGCACGGTGCCCTCGGGGCCCAGGGCTTCAGAGGCGCGTGAGAAACCGCGCAGGTCCGCGAACAGCACCGCCACCCGGCGCAGCTCGCCTTGCTGGCTGAGGTTCACGCGATCGGACTGGACCTCTTCGACCAGGGCGGGGGAGAGGAAGCGGGTGAGGAACACCCGGCGCTCGGTCTCGGCCTCGACCTGCCGCAGCAGGTCTACGCGCTCGAGGGCCAAAGCGGCCTGGGCGGCCATGCCCACGACCAGGTGGAGGTCCTTCTCCTCGAAGGCGTCCGCGCGGCTGCAGTTGGCCAGGAAGAGCACCCCCTGAGAGCCTTCGCGGGTGAGCAGGGGGACCGCCATGACCGAGCGGATGTCCCCGTCGTGGATGGAGGCCGACGGGCCGACGCCCGCGCGCTGCGCGTCCGCCAGCAGCAGGCCCTCGCCCGAGGTCAGCACCCGCTCCACCAGGGAACGGGAGAGGGGGATGGACTCGCCAGGGATGCTCGAGCGGGCCACGCGGACCTCGAGCTTGGTGCTCAGGCCTGTGCGCAGCAGCGCCGCTCCGTGCTCCACCGGGAGCACCTGGAAGCAGAACGCCAGCACCTGGCCGAGCAGGCGATCCGGATCGCGCTCGTTGCCCAGCTGCAGGCTCAGCTCGTGGGCCAGGCGCAGCTTGTCGTAGTCCCCACGCAGGGCCACGTCGTCGGCAATGTCGGCCGCCGCGGGGAAGCCGCGGGGCTCGTGGCCCAGCAGGGAAGAGCGCACGCGCTCGAAGCCGCCCTCGACGAACTGCACGTCGGCGATGCTGGGCTCGTGCATGGTGACGAAGCGCACCAGGATGTGGGCGCTGCCCAGCGCCACCACGTCACCATCGCGCAGGGTCTGCTTCGTGACCTTGGCGCCGTTGACGGTGGTGCCGTTGCGGGAGCCCAGATCGCGCACCCGCCAGCCGTCGCCGGCTGCGTCGTGTTCGATGGCCAGGTGCGCCCCCGAGACCATCCGGTCCACCAGCACCAGGTCGTTGCTGGACAGGCGACCCACCCGCAGTGCGCTGCGGGGAAACAGCACCCGGGGGGCCTCGTCGGGGACGCGCAGCTCCAGCCTCAGCACGATCATGCCTGGATGGTACTCGTCGGCGCGCGGCCTGTCGATGGCCTGGCCGGCCGGATCAGTTGGGGCGGCAGCGGCGGAAGTCCGGATCGCACTCGAGGGCCACCCGCTGCCCGGCGCTCAGGGTGAGCTCGCCGGCGCTCACCGGCTCGCTGCCTCCGAAGCCTGCCAGGACATGGTAGTGGCCGGGAGGCACATCGCCAGCGGGGAAACGATGGCGGAAGTCCACCTCTTCGAGGACCAGGCTGTCGGCCCCCGTGAAGGTGACCTTGGCGGTGCTGGGTGCGATGGCGGCTTGGGAGATGGGGTCGGGCAGGGGGGCTGGGGCAGGGGAGGTCGGCGACGGCGAGCTCAGGGAGGGCGCCGCTGCCGGGGGGCTGGCCTGGGGTGCGCTGGGCTGGGCGGCCACCGGCTTAGGCTCCGTCGCAGGCCCGGGCTCGGCCGGGGCGCTGGGGGCTGGCTGCGGGATCTCGGGGATCGGTGCGTCGTCGGACTGTGGGGGCGCGGTGACAGCCTGCGGCTCCGGCGGGCGGCTGGTGGGTGGGGCCGCCGGGAGCTGGCCCCGGTCCATCATCACGAAGCCGCCAGCGCTGATGGCCACCCCGACGGCGAGGGCGGCGATGACCCAGGGCAGCACCGGCTTGGCGGGGGCTGGGGCGGCGTCGCCCATGGACGGCGCGAAGCTGTGGGGCGCCATGCTGGGGTGCTGGCTGTGCTGGGCTTGGCTGTGCTGGGCTTGGCTGTGCTGGGCTTGGCTGTGCTGGGCTTGGCTGTGCTGGGGCGGGACCCCCGGGGCCAGCGAGCTACCTGAGTGGGTGGACGGACCGGCGAAGGACCCCGGCATGGGCTCGACCGGTGGGCTGGGCGCCACCCCCTGGGGGGGCGGCTCATCCAGATCGTCCATGGAGAAGGTGCCGCCGGGGGGAGGAGGGCTGGCGGGTACGGAGTTGGCCAGGGATGCCTGAGCCGCAGCCAGGAACTCGGACTGTGCGGCGGTGGCCGCGGGGCCGTCGCCGAAGAAGTCGAAGGTGGCATCGGGCGTCGATGGCGCCGCGACCTGCCAGGCCCGGGCGCCCAGCAGCACGTCTCGGAGGGTGGCGCAGTCGGGGATGCGCCGCTCGCGGTCTACGACCAGGCAGCCGTTGATGGCCAGCTCGATGCGCGGGGGCATGTCCGGCACCAGGGTGCGGGAGGCCGTGTGCTTGCCGCTGGCCACAGCGTTGAAGATCTCGAGCATGTCCCGGCCGAAGAAGGCCCGCTGGCCGCAGGTGAGCTCGTAGAGGATGCAGCCCAGGGCGAAGATGTCGGTGCGCTCGTCCACACCCTTGGCGTCGCGGATTTGCTCGGGGGACATGTAGCTGGGGGTGCCCATGGGCATGCCCGTGCGCGTGCGCTGCAGGTCGCCCTCTTCGAGCAAGGCCTTGGCGAGGCCGAAGTCGGCCACCTTGGGCTCCCAGCCGTCCACACCCTCGCTGAGCATGACGTTGGCTGGCTTGAGGTCGCGGTGTACGATGCCGAGCTTGTGAGCGCGCTGCACTCCGTCGAGGATTCCCAGGAACAGGCGCTCGGCCTCGTCGAACTCCACCCGCTTGCCCAGCAGCCAGGCATCCAGTGCAGGGCCCTCGACAAACTCCATGAGCAGGCCCGGCGAGCCTTGCACGTCGAGTACGTCCGTGACGGCGACCACGTTGGGGTGGCGTAGCTGGGCCTGGACCTTGCCCTCCTGGATCAGGCGATCCCGGATCTTGTGGGAGCCCACCGTGAGCACCTTGAGGGCATGCAGGGTGTCGAGGGTGTTGTGCTGGACCAGGTACACCACGGCCATGCCGCCGCGTCCGAGCTCGCGCTGGACCGTGTAGCGATCGACGATGCAGCCGCGCTGCAGCTCCATGGCTCGCTCCGGACCTAGAACTTCGCCACGAGCACGGCGCCGACGCCGAGCCCGGCGGTGGCCACCAGGGCGGTGCCCGAGACGATGCACATGGTGTGGTTGCGGTTGAAGGCGGCGTCGAGGCCCTCCACTTCGCCGGCGCTGTCCCAGTCGGAGCGGGCCTTCCAGGCCAGCCCGTAGGTGGCGGCGGAGATCACGGCGGCGCCACCGGCGGCGACCAGCAGAGGACGGTTGGGACCGCTGCGGACGGGCTTGTCGGGGGGAGGCAGGACCTCGAGGCCCAGCTGTGGCCCATCCGCGGCCTGGGCCACGGGCTCGGGCGGCGGCGGCGCGGCGACCTCGTAGGCGGGGAGGGGGTCCCCCGAGAGCACCAAAACCGTCCAGTCCACGGCACCCTCGGCGTCCACCAGCTGGTAGATGGCGGGCAGCGCCCTGCGCGCCTGCTCTGCAGGACGTCCGTCGCGCAGCAGCTGTCCCGCGGCGGCGGGAGCCAAGGGCTCCTGAGGCAGTTCGGCCAGATCCAGGGCGGTGTAGAACGCGTGCAGCGGATGCCTGTCGGGTGCGATGGCAGCGGGCAGGGTGAAGTCGGGGTCGATGGCGCGGGCTGCAGCGAAGGCCGAGCGGGTGGCCTCGTCTTGGTGCTCGAGGAAGCGCACCAGCCCCGTGACCCGGTGGTAGTGGGCCGCCTGGCTGGCGTCGAGGGGCTCGCTCAGGCAGCGCAGCTGGGCGCCAGCCAAGGCGTAGCCCTTGGAGACCGACTGCTTGTCGAAGTCAACGAAGGCCTGCTCGACGGTGGCCAGGCTCTGCTCCAGGGAGGCAGCCGGCCAGGTCTTGTCGCAGTCGGCAGCCTGGACGCTGCCGGACAGGAGGATGAGTGCGAGAGCTCCGGTCATGGGGTCTCCGTCGAGGTCCGCAGCCTATCACGGCTGGATTTGGAGGATCGGGAGGTCAGAATGCGAGGCCGGTGAGGAGGTAGGCATGCCCTGGGCCGTAGGTCGTGCCTGCGTCTTCATCGTACTCGGGCGCGCCGACCAGGAGGTCGGGGAGTCCGTCGCCGTCGGTGTCGCCGGCACCCGCGAGCACCCAGCCGGCCAGGTCGTCGCTGCCTTCGCCCGCGAGCATGCCGTCGGCGGTGCTGCTGCTGTGGCTGCCCGCGCTGAAGCCCAGCATGATGTAGGCCGCGCCGGACTCGGCCCCTGCCGAGGCTGCGCCCAGGGGAGTCTCGTAGACCACGCCCACGGCCCAGTCATCGTTGCCGTCGCCGTCGAGGTCGCCTGGGCCAGCGACGCCGTAGCCGACCCCGTCTCCTGCGCTGCCGTAGAAGGTGGCGCTGGCGATGGTGCTGGCCGAACCGTCGGCCCAGGGGCCCAGGAACAGGAAGGCGGCGCCGCCGGAGCTGGTGCTGTAGTCCTTGGGGGCTCCAACCAGCAGGTCGGTGTAGCCGTCGGCGTTCACGTCGCCCACGTTGGCGATGGCGTGGCCGAAGTAGGTGGCCGACGAGTAGCCGTGGATGCGTCCGTCGTAGTCGTCGCTGTTGTTGAGATCGTACTCGCCGCTGGTGACGTCGCCGAGGAGCAGGTAGGCCGCGCCGCGGAAGCTGCCGCTCACGATGGCTTTCTCTCCCGCCACTACCAGGTCCTCGAGGCCGTCGGAGTTGTAGTCGCCGGTGCAGGCCGCGCTGCCCATGTGGGCGCCGTTGTTGCGGGTGCGCGCGGTGATGGAGGCGTAGCTCGAGGCGGTGATGGTGCCGCTGTGGCCGCTGCTGACCACGTAGAAGCGGCCGCCCTCGGTGTAGCCGTAGTCCTGCAGGGGAGCGCCGATCAGCAGGTCGCCGTAGCCGTCGCTGTCGATGTCCTGCCCACCCCCCACGAAGTCACCCAGCCAGTTCGCCGTGCCACCGGAGATGCTGAGGCTCTTGAGGTCGCCCGCCCGGTCCGAGGTGATGGGGCCGTGGATCAGGTAGGCCATGCCGCCACCGGTGGACTGGCTCGAGGCGCCCAGCAGGATGTCTCCATAGCTGTCGCCGTTGATGTCTCCGACGCTGGCGATGGCAGAGCCCAGGCTGGACCCGCTGTCGCCTGTGATGATGGCGTCGGCCTGGCTGATGTCGAAGCTGCCTGCGTCGGTGGGCCCGTAGAACACGAGCACCGCCCCCGCGCCGCTGTTCGCGTTGGGGGCACCGATCATGATGTCGTCGTAGCTGTCGCCGTTGATGTCGCCTGCGGAGGAAACCGACCAGCCCAGGCGGTCCCCGGAGCTGTCGCCGTCCAGGGTCAGGTGGGAGTCGCTCAGGTTCATCTCGTCCGCGTCGGCCCCGTCGCAGTCCTCGTCGATGCCGTTGAGGCCGATCTCGTCGGCGTCGGGGTTGGCAGTGGGATCCGTGTCGTCACAGTCGGTACCTGCGTAGGTGCTGCTGTCGAAGCCGTCGGCGTCTTGATCGTAGTCGCTGGCCCCGTCGCAGTCCTGATCGAAGCCGTCGTACCAGAGCTCTGTGGCGCCGGGGCTGACCGTGGCGTCGGTGTCGTCGCAGTCGTCGTCGGTGGCGGCGTAGCCGGTGGGGGCGGTGCACGCGACGGTGCTGGTGCTCGAGCTGCCGTAGCCGTCGCCGTCGCCGTCGGCGAACCAGGTGGGTGCTTCTGAGGGCAGGGGGATGTCCGCCACGCCATCGCAGTCGTTGTCAGCCCCGTCGCAGATCTCGGTGGCCAGGGGGTATGTGCTGGCGTCGCTGTCGTCGCAGTCCGTGCTCACTGTGACGTAGCCGCTGACCGGGAAGCAGGACGTGGTGGTGAGGTCGTACCGCCCGAAGCCGTCCCCGTCCTCGTCCGCGTAGTATGTGGCCGCGTCGTCGGCGTCGCTTTCATCGGTGTCACCGTCGCAGTCATTGTCCACGCCGTCGCAGTGTTCGGTGGCCCCCGGGTAGAGGCTGCTGTCGCCGTCGTTGCAGTCCGTGGCATCGGCCACGAAGCCGGTGCTGGCGGTGCAGGCCACCTCTGTGGTTCCAACCACGCCGTAGCCGTCGCCGTCGCCGTCGCGGTACCAGGTGGGGGCATCCACGGCCGAGGACTCGTCTGCGTCTCCGTCGCAGTCGTTGTCGGCGCCGTCGCAGAGCTCGTCGGCGTCGGGGCTGATGGCAGCGTCGGTGTCGTCGCAGTCGGTGCTGTTGGAGACGTGGCCGGTGGGTTGCTCGCAGCTCATGGCGCTGCTGCTGGCGTCTCCGTAGCCGTCGCCGTCGCCATCGGCGTACCAGCTGAGCACGTCGATGGCGTCGTCCTCGTCGATGGCGCCGTCGCAGTCGTTGTCCACCGAGTCACACCGCTCGGAGGCGGCGGGGTTGATGGCGGCGTCGCCATCGTCGCAGTCCGTGTTGTCCGTGACGTGACCCGAGCCCGCCAGGCAGTTGCGCTGCAGGGTGGTGCCATCGCCGTAGCCGTCACCGTCACCGTCGTCGTACCAGTCCGTGGCGTCCACGGCCGAGGACCCGTCGGCGGTGCCGTCGCAGTCGTTGTCCACCCAGTCGCAGACTTCGGTGGCGCCAGGGTTGATGGCGGCGTCGCCGTCGTCGCAGTCGGTGGACAGGGAGGAGTAGCCGGTGGGCTGGGTGCAGGCGGGCGTGAAGGCGTCGCTGCGCCCGTAGCCGTCGCCGTCTCCGTCGACGTACCAGGTGCTGGCGTCGGTCGCGTCGCTCTCGTCGGTGTCGCCGTCGCAGTCGTTGTCGGTGCCGTCGCAGATTTCGGTACCGCCTGGGTGGATGGCGCCGTCGGTGTCGTCGCAGTCCGTGTTGTCCGACAGGTAGCCGCTGGGCTGCTCACACGCGTTGACGGCCGCGTCGGGGTCGCCGAAGGAGTCGCTGTCGCTGTCCGCGTACCAGGTGGGGGCGTCGACGGCGTCGTCTTCGTCGATGTCGCCGTCGCAGTCGTTGTCGACGGTGTCGCACTGCTCGTCGGCGTCGGGGTTGATCCCGGCGTCGTGGTCGTCGCAGTCGTCCGCGACATCGGCCTCGGTGCTCAGCCCCGTGCAGGCCACCCGGGTGTGCTCCTCGTCCCCGAAGCCGTCGCCGTCGTCGTCGGCGTACCAGGTGGGGGCGTCGATGGCGTCGTCCTCGTCGATGTCTCCGTCGCAGTCGTTGTCGACGGTGTCGCACAGCTCGTCGGCGTCGGGGTTGGTGGTCGCGCTGTGGTCGTCGCAGTCATCCGCGACATCGGCCTCGGTGCTCAGCCCCGTGCAGGCCACCCGGGCGTGCTCCTCGTCCCCGAAGCCGTCGCCGTCGTCGTCGGCGTACCAGGTGGGCGCGTCGATGGCGTCGTCTTCGTCGGTGTAGCCGTCGCAGTCGTCGTCGATCCCGTTGCAGCGCTCGTCGGCACCCGGGTAGACGGCGGCGCTGGCGTCATCGCAGTCCACGCTCGAGCTGTAGCCGTCGCCGTCGGCGTCGGTGACTTCGACCCCGGTGTCGTCGCCTCCCAGACCCGCGACGCGATCGTCGTGGTCCACCTGGGAGATCCAGGGGCAGCCGGTGAGCAGGGGGAGGGTGAGGAGGAGCCACGGCCATGGGTGCATGGTGGGGCCTCCGGGTCAGAAGGTGATGCCGAGGACCAGGTGAGCCTGGCCTTCGGCGGTGGTGGTGCTGACGCCGTCGAAGTCGGGGGCGCCGACGAGCATGTCGCCCCGGCCGTCCGCGTCGAGGTCGCCTGCAGTGATGCGATAGCCGGCGGCGGCGCCGGCCCTGGAGCCGGTCATCACGCCGTCGGCGTTGGAGGCGTCGTAGCTGCCGGCGCTGGGGCCGAGCAGCAGGTAGACCGCGCCGCCATCGGAGAAGCCGTCGTCGGCGAAGGGGGCACCGATGGCGATGTCGTCGTGCCCATCACCGTCCAGGTCGCCCGCGCCCGCGACGGACCAGCCGGCCTTGTCGCCCGCCGCGCCCCGGAACACCACCGGCGCGCTGGTCACCTCGGCGCTCGAGGCCGGGCCGAAGAACAGGCCCGCCGCCCCCTGGTAGCTGGTGTCCACCGGCTCGTTGGGGGCGCCCACCAGCAGGTCTGTGTAGCCGTCGGCGTTCACGTCGCCGGGCCCAGCCACAGAGAAGCCAGCGTAGGCGTTGATGCCCGTGCCGGTGAAGCAGACGTGGGTGGCCAGGGTGATGGACAGCATGATGTCGCCCGACACAGGGCCGGGCACGAAGAAGGCGGTGCCCACGTTGGTGCTGCCGCTCTCGGCCCGGTAGGCGCCCACCAGCAGATCGTCCAGGCCGTCGCCGTCGGCGTCCCCTACGCCGGCCATGCTCCAGCCGGTGTAGGCGCTGTTGGTCCAGGCGCACAGGGAGGCGAAGGAGGCGTCGCCGAGGGTGGAGGTTCCGGTGGCCCCGGCGCTGATCACGTACGCCACGCCGTTGTCCGAGTAGCCCCGATCGGCGTAGGGCGCGCCCACGAGCCAGTCGTCCAGGCCGTCCCCCGACAGGTCGCCGCCCACGCCCACGAACATGCCGGCCTGGTCGTTGCTGACGCCTCCGTACAGGGTGGCGACGGCCATGTCCGAGGGAGGGGCGCTGGGGGTGAGGGGCCCCTCCAGCAGCAGGGCCGCGCCCAGGTTCCCGTCGAAGCCGGGGAGCCCCAGCGCGAGGTTGGCGTAGCCGTCCAGGTCCATGTCGGCGCCGGCGACGGCGTAGCCGAGCCGAACGCCGCTGTCCGCGGGGTCGTGGGCCGCGGCGGTGGACAGGTCGATGGGACCTGTACTCACGGGGCCATAGACCACATAGGTGCGCCCGGCGTCGCCGCCGTAGCCAGGCGCTCCCACCAGCAGATCGTCGTGGCGGTCTCCGTCGAGGTCGCCCACGAAGGCCAGATCGAAGCCGGCCTTGTCACCGCTGGACTCGCCCAGGTAGCTGGTCGTGGCCAGGTCGAGCCCGAGGCTGGTGGTGTCACCCCCGGAGCAGTCGTCGTCCACGCCGTTGAGCCCGATCTCCGGCGCGCCGGGGTAGACGGTGCCGGCCCCGTCGTCGCAGTCGGTGGCGTTGATCACGAAGCCCTTGGGCTGCAGGCACACGGTGGAGACTGCCTTGGCGTCGCCGTAGCCGTCGCCGTCGCCGTCGCCGTACCAGGGGCCCCCGTCGATGGCGTCGGGGTCTTCGTCGTCGGTCAGCCCATCGCAGTCGGAGTCGGTGCTGTCGCAGTACTCGTCGGCGCCCGGGTGGATGCTCGCGTCGCCGTCGTCGCAGTCTGTGGCCTCGCCGTAGCCATCACCGTCCACGTCCACGAAGGTGCCGGTGTCGGTGTCCGCGTCGCTGTCGGCGTCGGCGTCGGCGTCGGCGTCGGCGTC
>CALDOK010000194.1 GCA_937912125.1 uncultured Pseudomonadota bacterium | reverse complement strand
CCCGGAGTCATCATGCGCGCCCTGGTCCTGCTCCCGTTGCTGTGCGGCTGCGCCACCTCCATGACCCACATGACCACGCCCCAGGCCCTCGAGCCCGGCGACTGGCAGGTGTCGGGGGCCTGGACCGGGCATGCCAACAGCGTGGCGGCCAGCAAGTCCATCCAGTCTGGAGCCGACCTGTGGGAGCGCTACATGGGCGAGGAGGAGCCCGGGGAGCTGAGCGAGGACGAGCTGCGCACCTTGCTCGACACCGGGCTGGCCTGGGCCCTGTTCCGTCCCGGCGCCAGCTACGAGATCATGGGGCGCGTGGGCTTGACCGACAAGCTGGCCCAGGGCCTGGACCTGGGGCTGCGCACCAACTTCTCCGAGATCAAGGGCGACCTGAAGCTGCAGGTCTGGGAGAGCCCCGAGGCGCGCTTCGCCGCCGCCCTGCACGCCGGCTACGGCTACCACTTCGACCTCACCAGCGGCTTCGTGGAGTGGCTCAGCCTCACCAGCTTCAGCCGGCACGACCTGGATCTGGCCGCCACCTGGGGCTGGAGCGAGGGCCGGGTCCTGCGGCTGTGGCTGGGGCCCAGGTTCATCCGCTCGTGGATTCGCACCGAGCCCAAGCTCGACGGGATGATCGAGGACAACCTGCCCGCCACCATCGACGACTACCGCCCCTCGGACATCCTGGGCGACGAGGCCATCAGCTACTTCGGCAGCACCAACGGGCTGATGGTGGGCTACCGCTGGGTGTTCCTGGTGCTGGAGCTGGACGTGTTCTGGATGAGCTTCCACCCCACCATCCTCGACGAGCAGCGCACCATGAGCGGGCTGGTGCTGGCCCCGAACCTGGGCCTGTCCGCCACCTGGTAGCGGCCCGCGAGCCCTACTTGGGCAGCTCCCACTCCCGCCGCAGCCGCCGGGCCTCCTGGCGAGAGACCGGGACCTCCGCCCCACCCTCGAGGTGCGCCACATAGCCGCCGCTGGCGTTGGGCTCGAGCCGCTCCACCCGCTCGAGGTCCACCAGGACCTGGCGGTGTACGCGGCGAAACCGCTGTGCGGGCAGGCGCCGCTCGAGCTCGCTGATGCGGAAGTCCGTGACGTAGCGACGCCCACCGGCCACCACGATGCACGAGGCGCCCTCGAGCACGGCGTGGGAGATCTCGTCCGGGCGCAGCAACACAAGGCCCCGCCGGGTGGGCACCGCGATGCGGGTGGGCAGCCCGGGTACCTCGGCCGCGGCGCTGACGCCTAGCCGAGCCCGGACGCGCTCCAAGGCCTGGGCCAGGCGCTCGGACTCGATGGGCTTGAGCAGGTAGTCCACAGCTCCCTGCTCGAAGGCGCGCACCGCATGCTCGGCGTAGGCGGTGGTGAAGACCACCTGAGGGCCGTCGGGGTCCAGCAGGGCCATGGCGTCCATGCCCGACAGCCTGGGCATGTGGATGTCCAGCAGGACCAGATCCGGCTCCAGGCTGCGCACGCTCTCGAGCAGCTGTACGCCATCCTCGGCCTCGCCCACCACCTCCACCCCGCCCAGCTCCAGCAGCAGCCGGCGCAGGCGGCGGCGGGCGGTGGCCTCGTCTTCGGCGATCAGGACGCGCAGGTCGGTCATGTGGGGGACTCCTCGGTGGGGCCGCTCGCCGGCAGCCACAGCTCAGCCACGGTGCAGGCCACACCCTCGAGCTCTCGCTGCTCCATCGCCAGGCTGGCTGCGTCGCCATAGGCCAAGGCCAGCCGGCGCTCGACGGTGTCGATGCCCTGGCCGCCCTCCCTGGGCCCGGTGTAGGGCCCGGGGTTGACCAGCCGCAGCCGCAGCCGCTCGCCCTCGCTTGCCTCCACCACCAGGCTCACCTCGCCTCGATGGCCGGCGCCTGGCCCGTGCTTCATGGCGTTCTCGACCAGGGGCAAGACCAGCATGGGGGGCACCCGGACAGCCTCGCAGCCCGGCGCGACCTGCCAGCGCAGGGAGAAGCGCTCCGGGCCCCGCAGGTGGTGCAGCTCCAGCAGATCCCGGGCCAGATCGAGCTCGTCGACGAGGGGCCAGGTGGGCGCCTGGGCCCCCTGGAGCACCTTGCGCAGCAAGGCCGAGAGCTGAATGATGGCGCGCTCGGCCAGCTCACCGTCCTCGCGGCAGTACTCGGCGATGGCGTTGAGCGTGTTGAACAAGAAGTGGGGGTCCAGGTGGGCCCGCATGGCCAGCAGCTGAGAGCGCTCGGCCTCGCGCTCGAGGGCCAGGGCCCGGGCGCGCTCGTGCTCCAGGCCCAGCTCGAGGTCGATGTCTCGGGCCAAGCCCCAGCCTCCGACCCAGAACAGAGCCGCGGAGACGAACAGGTTGATGCCCG
The DNA here is from genome assembly GCA_937912125.1 of uncultured Pseudomonadota bacterium. GTDB lineage: Bacteria > Myxococcota_A > UBA796 > UBA796 > JAFGLY01 > CALDOK01. The sequence goes on along the minus strand of CALDOK010000194.1, from coordinate 78,953 downwards.
CGGTGAGGAAGGTCTCACCCAAGCCGAAGGCCTCGGGGAGCAGCCACCCCACGGCGGCGGGCAGGCCGCCGATGAAGCCGTAGGCCAGCAGCAGCAGCGGCTGCACCCTGCGGCTGGCGCCTCGACGCACCAGCAGCCGCCAAGAGAACGGCGCCAGGGCCAGGAACAGCCCGCACATCAGCAGCGCCACCCACACGGCCTGGCCGCTGGGAGAGAACCGATACTGGGCGAGCACCAGGGGCACCACCACCAGCAGGATGGGCGCAGCACGACGGGGCGCGGCCAGGGCTCGCAACGTCTGGACGAAGAGCGCAGCCGCCTGTGGGGCCGGGCTCACGGGTACGGAAGAGGCCGGAGCCCCGGGCACTACGCGCCCTCGATCTCACCCACGGCTGCGGCCGGTTCGACGTCGGAGTAGGCCACCTTCATGATGCCAGGCAGGTAGCGGTCCAGGGTGACCACCGCGGTGTAGGCCAGGTTCTTGAGGAAGGTGTGGGTGAGCTCGATGCCTTCGACATCCACGCTGACCTTGTAGCGCATCTCGCCGTCGTTCATGTCCAGCTCGAAGTTCCCGATGACCATGCCGTAGTTGGCGCGGGTGAAGAACTCGGCCAGCGCGGCGCGCTTCTCGGGGCCGGCGTTGATGGGCGCGCGGCTGTAGAACATCATCTGCTGCTCGGCGGGGCGCGCCTGGAACCAGCAGTCGTAGTTACCGTTGCGGCCGGCGTAGCGGCTGCGGACCATGGGCAGCTCTTCGATGCGCTCGTGGGGCCACTCGTCAGTCTCGAAGAACGCGACACAGGCTTCGATGATCTGGCTCATCCTGACTCTCCATGACCGGGGGCTGGCGGCAAGCATATCCCACTTGTCTGCCGCGTGGGGGGGGTCCGTGGTGAAGCCCTCGCTTCCGTGCTAGGACCCCTGCCAGCCGGTGCCGCATCGGCGCCGCCCTACCCCACACCCCCGCAGGAAGGAGCCGCCATGGCCGCCAATCCCCGCGCCGTCTTCGAGACCAACCTGGGCAGCTTCACCATCGAGCTGTTCGCCGACAAGGCCCCCAACACCGTGGCCAACTTCGTCGGCCTCGCCACCGGCGAGAAGGCCTGGACCGACCCCACCACCCGCCAGCAGGTCAACCGTCCCTTCTACGACGGCCTGGCTTTCCACCGGATCATCGACAACTTCATGATCCAGGGCGGCTGCCCCCTCGGCCGCGGCACCGGCGGCCCCGGCTACCAGTTCGCCGACGAGTTCCACCCCAGCCTCAAGCACTCCGGCCCCGGAGTCCTCTCCATGGCCAACGCGGGCCCCGGCACCAACGGCAGCCAGTTCTTCGTCACCCTGGTGGCCACCCCCTGGCTCGACCGTCGCCACTCCGTGTTCGGCAAGGTGGTCGAAGGCCTGCAGGTGATCGAGACCATCGGCGCCGTGCGCACCGGCCCCGGCGACAAGCCCGTCGAGCCCGTGGTCATCAAGAAGCTCACCATCGTGCAGTAGGGCGGGACCTCGGGTCCTCCTGCGCACGCAGCAGCCTCCGACCCCCAGCTACAGCCCTCGCTCGTCCGCCCAGCTCACCACGCGCTGGGCGAACAGCGCGGGCTGTTCTTCGTGCAGGTTGTGGCCCACGCCTTGGACCTGCACCAGGCTGGACTCGCCCCCCAGCTCCGAGCACAGCCGCGCGCCCATCTCCACAGGACGGACCGCGTCGGCCAGCCCCCAGAACACCAGGCAGGGCTGCCGAACCCCGGCCACCAGTGCGCTGTCCGGGATCTCTGTGAGCGCCGCCACCCCCGTGCGCTGGGCCGAGCGCCACCCGCCGGGCGCGTCCAGGTGCGCGAGCAGGGTCATGGCCCGCAGCCGCGGGTCTTCGCCCGGGGGCACGCTCGAGGCGCGCTGCAGCAGGTAGCCCACCCCCGCTCGACCCGGCGGGCTGGCGAAGAGCCGCCGAAAGAGATCGGGCCAGCGGGCGGCCATGCGCAGGCCCGGCGGCGCGGGCTGGGGGTAGACGAAGGGCGAGATGAGCACCAGGCCCGCCACACGCTCGGGCGCGAGGGCCGCGGCGAACAAGGCCACCGCGCCCCCCAGGGAGTGCCCGGCCAACACCACCCGCTCCACGCCCAGGTGGTCGAGCACACCTGGCAGCAGCCGGGCCATCTCCCCTGGGCTGGCAGGGATGCGCTCGGACATGTCGGAGTAGCCGTGGCCGGGCAGGTCCACCGCCGCCACACCGCCGCGCTCGGCGAGCAGCGGCATGACGTGGCTCCAGGCGCCCGTGTGGGAGAGGTAGCCGTGCAGCAGGAGCACGCGGGGCGGCGTGGCGCCCGCTCGCACCACGTGCAGCGGCGTTCCCAGCACCTCCACCAGCTGGCCAGGCGGAGCCGGCCGCTCCAGCCGACGCCGCTTCACCTGCATCAGGACACTCCGCGCTCCCGCCCCAGGCTCTTCACGCGCTCATAGCGCACGGGCAGGGCCTCATCGTCGGGGATGACGTCGATGTTGACGCGGCGGAACTCGGGGTCCTGCATGCGACACTCACCGAAGCGCTCACTCCACTCGGGGCTGGCCCGCATGGCCCGCCAGAGGTCGAGCAGCGGCGCCTCGCGCACGTTGCCGAAGGAGATGGGCGTGAAGTCGCAGGGGGTGAACTCACCGGAGGCCGTGAGGTAGCACTGGTAGAAACCCGCGAAGCAGCCGCAGCCTTCGCTGGAGTTGACCCAGGACTGGCCCATGATGCCCGGCCCGTAAGGCAGGCCATTGTAGGACGAGACCAGGTCGCGCAGCTTGGCGCGGTTGCCCGGCCCGAGGATCATCTCGGTGTCGTGCAGCAGCGCGCCGGTGGGCACGGCGTCGAAGAGGAAGAGCTGGTGAACCCCTACGTCTTCGGCCAAACGGGTGAGCTTCTGGAAGCCGCCGGTGACCAGATCGCCGCGGCTCATGTAGGACGACAGGCCCGCCAGCATCCCGGCCTCGCGCACGGTCTTGGCGGCCTGGACGGCCTGGTCGAAGGCACCCTCGGTGTTGCGGCGGGCGTCGTGCTCGCAGGAATCGGGAGAGTCCACGCTCACCAGCACCGAGTACATCCCGGCGCTGTACAGCTCGTCCGCATAGGCGCGATCGATGCGCGAGCCGTTGGTGAACATGGCCGTGATGGCCTTGTCGGCCGGCACGCGGGCCACCAGATCCAGCAGGCGCGGGTGCAGCGTGGGCTCGCCACCCGAGAAGACCACCGAGGCCCCGCCCAGCTCCACAAACTGGTCGATGACGTCGCAGAGCTCTTCGTAGCTCAGGCTGTTGCCGCCGTGCTTCATGGTGCGCTCGGCGGAGCAGTGCCGGCAGCGCATGTTGCAGGCCGCGGTGGTCATCAGCACCAGAGTGATGGGACGGGCTTCCTGCCGCAGGAAGCGGTGACGGAATGCCGTGCGCATGATGCGCATGGAGGGCTCGGAGCCCAGGGGCGGCTGGGTGAGGTCATAGGCCACCATCCCGTTGACCATGGCCAGCGGCTTGAGCGGCTCGAGCCGGCGCCGAAACAGGCGCACCAGCGGCATGACTGCTTTGGAGCTGAGACGACGGTCCTCGGCCAGGGATGGATGGGCCACCCTGGGGAGGTCGTCTCGCGAGAGCTGGTCGAAGAAGTCCACTGGGCCTCCGAACACATGAATAAGGCTACCATGCCCGGTCCGCAGCGATGGCGCAGCTTCCGCGCGCCACACTGAGGTACCTCGGCCCCGATCCCCCGATGGCAGCCCAGTTCTCGGCCCTCCAAGAAACCGTCAAGCCTGCAAGCTCCCCGGCGCCGGTGGTGCAGCGTGCCCTCGAGAGCCGCCCCTCGCCGAGCCGCGGAGGCGAGAGGATGGGCAACTGGATACCCTGCCTGCTGTGCGCGAACGGATGGAGTTTCAGTGCCTGACACCCTCGATGTGCGCTCCCTCGCCTGCCCCGGCCCGGTCATCGAGCTGCGCAAGCTCCTCGACGCCGGCGTCAGCACAGCGACGCTGTGTGTGGCCGACGAGCTGGCGCGCAGCAATGTCACGCGCTTCGCAGTCAGCAGGGGGGCTCAAGTCTCCACCGAGCCCTCCCAGGGCGGCTTCCTGGTGACCGTACGGGTCACCGAGGCGAAAGACGCCGACGCGCTCACCCATGCCGATCCCGCTCCTCTCACACCCGCCACGAGCAGCGCAGGCCCCCTGGTGGTTCAGCTCGACTCCGCCACCATGGGCTCGGGAGACGACGAGCTGGGTGCCCTGCTCCTGCGGGGCTTCATCAAGACCCTCTCCAAGGTGCAGCCGCCACCGGACACGGTGATCTGCTACAACGGCGCAGTCAACCTGTGCTGCCGTGGCTCCGTCGTCCTCGAAGACCTGCGCGCCCTTGACGCCGCAGGCGTCAGCATCATCGCCTGCGGCACCTGCCTGAACTTCTATGGCTTGGCCGGTCAGCTGGCGGTCGGGAGGGTCACCGACATGCTCGAGATCGTCAGCACCTTGAGCGCCACTGCCCGCGTGATCCGCCCATGACCACGCCAGCCTACCTGGACAACGCGGCCACCAGCTTCCCAAAGCCGCCCGGTGTGGCGCGAGCCGTGGCCTCGTTTCTGGACACCAGCGCCGGAAACCCCGGTCGGGGCGGCCACCGCCTGGCCGTCGCCGCCAGCCGGGCCGTAGAGGGCGCGCGTGACGCCGTCGCTCAGCTGCTGGGCGCCGACCCGGAGCGCACGCTGCTGGGCCCTGGCTGCACCTTCTGGCTGAACACCCTGCTCCAGGGCCTGCTCGAGCCGGGAGACCGGGTGGTCTGCTCCCAGCTCGAGCACAACGCCGTGATGCGGCCCCTGCGTTGGCTCGAGGCCCAGCGCGGTGTGATCGTCCACTCCGTCGCGGCCGCCCATCCCTGGGGCGTGCCCACCCCAGCCGAGCTGCGCGCCGCCGTCGTCCTGGCCCCCACCAAGCTGGTGGTCATCACCCACGCCTCGAACGTCACCGGCGCGGTGCTCCCCGTGGCGGCCATCACCCGGGCGGTGGCTCCGGTGCCGGTCATCGTCGACGCCGCCCAGAGCGCGGGCAGCGTGCCCATCGACTTCGCCGAGCTGGGCGTCGCCGCCCTGGCCTGCTCGGGCCACAAGGGCCTGCTGGGACCACCTGGCGTAGGCGTGCTGCTGCTGGACGACCAGCTCACGCCGCCTCCCCTGCTCCACGGGGGCACGGGGTCCCGATCCGAGAGCGAGCTCATGCCCTCTCTGCTGCCCGATGCGCTCGAGGCTGGCACCCCCAACAGCCCCGGCTACGCCGGCCTCGAGGCCTCCTGTGCCTGGCTCGAAGAGCGCGGCGTCGCGGCGATCCAGGCACACGAGAACCAGCTGCTGGCCATCGCGGCCCAGGGGCTCGCCGGGCTGCCCGACGTGGAGCTGATCGGCTTCGACCCCCAGCAGCCCCACACCGGCACCCTGAGCTTCCGGGTCCAGGGCGTCGACAACGGTGAGCTGGCCCTGTGGCTGGACCGCCGCCACGGCATCCAGCTGCGGCCCGGGCTGCACTGTGCCCCAGCCGCCCATCGTCGCCTGGGCAGCTTCCCCGCCGGCACCCTGCGCGCAGGCTTCGGCCCGTTCAACACCGTCGCCCACGCCCAGGGCCTGGTGGCCGCGGTCGCCTCGTTCCCCAAGCGCACCCAAGCGCAGGCTTGATGGGGCTCCCGCGCCCACGGTGATACATCCCAGCTTCCCGGCGTGCTCCCAGCCGGGCGTGGAGAGACCATGAGCACTCCTCGCGACCTCCTCCTGGTGTTCGGCACCGTACAGCGCGTCATGCGAGCCGAGCGCAGCGCTCGCCAACACGGACTCGACGTGGACGTCATCCCCGCTCCCCGGGCTGTGAGCTCCGAGTGCGGCATGGTGCTCGAGGCCAGGACGGGCCAGGCCCGCGAGCTCTTGGCGGCGCTCGAGGCCGCCGGCCTCGCACACCAGTCGGCCTGGCGGCTCCAAGGCGCCACCTGGCTGCCCACCTCCCTGGACGCACCCTTCGCGCCCGTCAAGGTCGCCCTCACCCGCGGCGGCACAGCCGGAGGCTGCGGCTCCAAGCTCTCCAAGAGCCTGCTGTCCTCCATCCTCTGCGGCCTGCCACGGCTCTCCAGCCCCGAGCTGCTGGTGGGCATCGAGACCGCAGACGACGCGGGTGTGATCCGGGTGTCACCCGATCTGGCCATCATCCACACGGTGGACTTCTTCCCCCCCCTTGTGGACGACCCCTACAGCTTCGGGCGCATCGCCGCGGCCAACGCCCTGTCGGATGTCTTCGCGATGGGAGGCGAGGCCATGGGCGGCATGAACCTGGTCAGCTTCCCCATGGAGGCCCTGGGCAAGGCGGTGCTCAGAGAGATCCTGCGGGGTGGCCTGACGGCCCTAGAGGAAGCCGGTGCCGTGCTCGCGGGCGGCCACACCATCGAAGGCGACGAGCTGCTCTACGGCATGGCCGTGACCGGCCGGGTACACCCCGACCGCATCTGGCGCAACCGTGGCGCACGCCCCGGCGATCTGCTGGTGCTCACCAAGCCCCTGGGCACGGGCCTCATCACCACGGCAGCCAAGGCCGAGCTCACGGATCCGGGCCACCTGGCCATGGCCATTCGCTGGATGTCCACCCTCAACAAGCGCGCCGCCGACGCAGCCCGCAAGCTCGACATCCACGCCGCCACCGACGTGACCGGCTTCGGCCTGGCCGGGCATGCCGCCGAGCTGGCCGAGGCGTCCGACGTGGCCATCGCGCTGGACCTCGACTCGCTCCCGCTGCTGCCCGGCGCCCGCGACGCCGCGGGCATGGGGCTGGTGCCGGCGGGCACCGCCAAGAACCGCCAGAGCCTGGCCGGGCTGCTCGAGCTCGGGCCAGGCGCCGACCCACTGCTGGTGGATGTGGCCCTCGACCCCCAGACCTCCGGCGGGCTCCTGCTCGCCCTGCCCGCCGACCAGGCCCACAAGCTGGTCCTCGAGCTCCCGGCGTCGGCCATCGTCGGCCAGGTCCTCCAGGGGCCCTCCAAGGTGTCGCTGCGCTAGTGGCTGGGCTCCTTCTTCCGCTGCTCCTGGCCTGCTCTGGGGCGCCCGAGCCACCGCCCGACGCCCCGCCGGCACCGCCGGAAGATCCGGCGGAGGCGCCCAGCCCGCGCGGTCCCGTGGTGATCATCACCCTGGACACCACCCGCGCCGATCGCCTCGGCTGCTACGGCTACACCCTGGCTGAGACGCCGGCCATGGACGCCCTGGCCGCGCGCGGCACACGCTTCGCGCGGGCCTATACGCCGGTGCCCCTCACCATCCCCGCCCACTCCAGCCTGTTCACCGGCCTGCTGCCCCCCCATCACGGCGTGCGGGACAACGGCGATCAGCGCCTGTCCCTCGAGGCCACCACCTTGGCCGAGCGGCTGTCGGAAGCGGGCTGGCACACCCACGCCTCGGTGGCCGCCTTCGTCACCCAGGCCCACTGGGGCTTCGGTCAGGGCTTCGAGGGCTACGACGACGAGCTTGGGGTGCCCTCGGACCGCCTCTCCTGGCGCGCCGAGCGCGACGGCGGCGAGGTGGTGGATCAAGCCCTCGAGGCCTTCGCCGACGGCGCCGACTTCCTGTGGGTCCACCTCTTCGAGGCCCACTCCCCCTACGAGCCCTCCGAGCCCTTCCGCAGCCGCCACCCCGACCGCCCCTACGACGGCGAGATCGCCACCCTCGACCACCACGTGGGCCGCCTGCTCGCCGGCTTGCCTCCCGAGACCCTGGTGGTGCTGGCCGGCGATCACGGCGAGGGCCTGGGTGACGGTGGCGAGGAACAACACGGCCTGCTGCTGAGCGACGCCACCCTGCACGTCCCTCTCATCCTGGCCGGTCCCGGCGTGCCCGTGGGCGTCGAAGAGCGACCTGTCAGCCTGGTGGACGTGGCCCCCACCCTGCTCCAGCTGCTCGGACTGCCCGCCGAGCCCGACGTGGATGGCTCCGACCTGTTCGCCCCCAGCAGCCGGCCGGGGGTGTACTCCGAGACCCTGTACGGCCAGTCCCACTACGGCTGGGCACCCCTGCGCAGCCTGATCGGGCCCGACGGCCGGGTCGTGCGAGGCACCCGCGACAGCCTGGAGGGACAGGTGAGCTCGAACATGTTCCTGGCCCTCGAGCGGGGTGCCCTCGGGACCCCACGCTGGGAACCGGAACCCCTCACCCTGGACCTGGCGCAGATCGAGCAGCTCCAGACGCTGGGCTACCTGGGCGGACCCCTGGCCTCCACCGCCGGCGCCGAGCCAGTGGACCCTCGCGACGGCATCCATGCGGTCAAGCGCCTCGGGCAACTGGGCGCGCTCCCGCCCGCCGAGCAGGAGCAGGAACTGCGAGCGCTGCTGGAGGACAACCCGGGCTTCCGCGACGCCCGCTTCCGCCTGGTGATGCTGCTGTCCAACGCCGGAGCGCTGGACGAGGCCATGGGCGAGCTGGCCACCCTGTACGCCCAGGTCCCGGACAGCACCGCCGCGGTCACCATGGGTGAGCTCTGGATGCGAGCCGGCGACTTCGGTGAGGCGCTGCACTGGTTCCGCGAGGCCAGCGCCCACGACCCTCGCTCCTTCACCGCCCGGGCGGGCGAGCTCGAGGCGCTGGTGCAGCTGGGTCTGTACGACGAGGCCCGCGCCTTCGCGGACATGGCCCTGCTGGATGCGCCCGACCACGGCAGCCTGCTGGCCAGCCGCGCCCAGCTGGCCCTGGTGGACGGAGAGCCCCTGGGAGACTGGCCCGACATCGTCGCCGCGCTGGCCAGGCAGCGTCCCTACGAGCCGCGCCTACCACAACAGGCCGGCCGCCTGCTCGCCGCCGCCGGTCGTCCCGAGGAAGCCATCGAGTTGCTCCGCACCGAGCTCGCCTGGCGGCCCCACAACCTGGCGGGCCGCCTGGATCTGTACGCGCTGTTCAGCGAACACGGGCGAAACGTGGACGCCGTCAAGACCATCCGCCCCCTGCTGGCGATGCAGCCCAACGAACCGCGCTGGCAAGCCCTGGCGGCCCGATCCTACCTGGCGATGGGACGGGAGGATCTCGCGCAGCCCCATCGGGAGGCTTGCGCCGGGATCGAGGGCTGTCCCTAGGCAGGAGCCCGGTCGCGTGGAGGCGTCCTGCCGACCAGCCCTCGAGGCCCAAGCCCTGGCGTCCTGATACGCTTGCTCCCATGCCTCCCTCCCGTCGGCTTCGCCCTGTCCTCATCACCGCGATCTCGCTGGCCGCGGTGCTCGGGGTCACGGTCGGCTTCGCGGCGCTCAACGGCTACCACCTCCTGCGCGTCGCGAGCGACGAGATGGCGCCCTCCATCCAGCCCGGAGACTGGTTGCTGCTAGGGCCTGGCGAGCCCACCCGGGGCGACGTGGTGCAGCTGGTGGATCCCCTCGATCCTCAGCGCACCGTGCTACGGCGCGTGCTGGCCGAGCCGGGCGAGCGGATCTCCTTCAGCGGCCATCAGCCCCGCCTGAGCAAACGGGCGCTCAAGCACGCGATCATGGAGGACCACGACGGCGAGATGATCCTCATGGAGAACAACGCCTGGTTGCTGGCCGTCTCCCTCGAGCCCACCCGCTTCCACGCCGAGCCGGTCACCGTCCCCGCCGAGCACCTGTTCCTGGTGGCGGACCACCGGGATCTGGCCCTGGACTCCCGCCACTGGGGACCGATGCCCACCTCCTCCCTCGAGAAAGTGCTCCTGCGGGTGGGGCGCTCGGACCGTTGGCGCGCCATGGTCTTCCGCCCCCGCCAGACGGTGAGGCCGGAGATCCCGCAGCTACCCTACCAGGTCCCCGAGGGGCTGCAGGGCGCGCGGCCCCGGAACTAGCCGATCTGAGCTGGCTCGGGGTCCTGGTCGATCTGCCGCTGGGTGAAGCCGAAGCGCGCCTTGAGGGTGATGGCGCTGTCGGTGACCTCGAGGGCCATGTCCTCGACCCCCATCTGCAGCTTGAGGCTCTCGCTGGCCGGGGTGACCATGCCCTCGACCTGATCGCGGGCCAGGATGGTGACGGGATTGACCCGGAACAGCTGCTTCTCGAGGGCGTACTCGAGCCCCTGGCTGGCCAGCTGCAGCAGGACATGCTCACCCAGATCCACCACAGGTCGCCCCACCTCGCCCACGATGGCGCGGCGGTTGCGGTCGTAGTGGATGTTGCCCAGCTCGAGGCTGGCGGCCACGAACTTGTGCAGGGAGAACGGCAGCTCCAGACCCTCACCCAGCAGCTGGGCGGTGCCCTCTGCGGACATGCGCACGCGGGCCTCGAGGCCGACGCTCTGGTTCCCATAGCGGAGGTTCGAGCCGTCTTGGTCCACCTGCACCCGCCACTCGCCCTCCACATGCAGCAGCTCGTCGATGCGCTTGTGGACGTCCTCACGGCGGTCCTGCCAGGCAGCCACAGCTCGCTCACGGGCCCGGACCAGCACCTGGGGGGGGTGGCGGTCCTCGATCAAGCCCTTCACCTTCTGCCGCACCTCGAGCCGAGCCACCGCACCCCGGACATCGCGCAGGACGTTGAAGCGCCCCTTGCCCACCTTGATGGGCAACACCCCGGCCACGATCTGATCGAACAGCTCGCGGTGGACGGAAAGGGTCAGGTGCCACTCATCGCGCTTGGTCTCGGCCATGCTGCCTCCGATCACGGACGATCTGCACTACCCTACCACCCCTGACCACCGCGGAGTGGTCATGGGCTTCACAGGGCCGGAGACCGCATGGGCGGCATCGGCCGACGAGCTCTGCGGACATCGAGCCCTAGAACACCTGGCTGGCCGGGAAGAACCAGGCGATCTCCCGCGCCGCCGTCTCGGGGGCGTCGGAGCCGTGCACGGCGTTCTCGGTGAAGCTGTCGGCGTACAGCTTGCGCAGGGTGCCCTCGGCAGCGTTGGCCGGGTTGGTGGCGCCCATGATCTCACGGTTGCGCAGGATGGCGCCGGGACCCTCGAGGACCATGACCACGCAGGGGCCGGAGGTCATGAAGGCGATCAGGTTCTCGAAGAACGGCTTGCCTTCGTGCTCGGCGTAGAAGCCGGCAGCCTCGGCCCGAGACATGTGCACCATGCGCATGGCGGCGATGCGCAGGCCCTCGCTCTCGAAGCGCTGGACGATGGGCCCGATGACGTTCTTGCGGACGGCGTTGGGCTTGATGATGGAGAAAGTGCGTTCCATGTTCGTTTCCTGTGGTTTCCTAGATGAGCTTCCGCTCCCGGAGGAGCTCCTGCATGCGCAGACCCATACCCGCAGGAGAGCGGACCACCGCCACCCCGGCGGCCTCGAGGGCCTGGAACTTGTCTTCGGCCGTGCCCTTGCCACCGGAGATGATGGCACCGGCGTGACCCATGCGACGGCCCGGAGGGGCCGTGGCCCCAGCGATGAAGGCCACCACAGGCTTGGTCATGGTGGCCTGCATCCACGCAGCGGCCTCCTCCTCGGCGGTGCCTCCGATCTCGCCGATCATGATGACCGCGTCGGTCTCGTCGTCCGCCTGGAAGAGCTCGAGGGCGTCGATGAAGCGTGTGCCCACGATGGGGTCACCGCCCATGCCCACGCAGGTGGACTGGCCCAGGCCAAGCTCGGAGAGCTGGCCCACCGCCTCGTAGGTCAGCGTGCCGGAGCGGGAGACCACGCCGATGCGACCGGGCTTGTGGATGTGGCCTGGCATGATGCCCAGCTTGGCGCGGGCGCCGGGGGTGATCACGCCCGGGCAGTTGGGGCCCACCATGCGGGCGCCGCGCGCCCGGACGAAGGCCCAGGCCTTGAGCATGTCGTTGACCGGGATGCCCTCGGTGATGGGGATGACCAATTCGACGCCGGCATCGACCGCTTCCATGATGGCGTCGGCCGCGAAGGGCGGGGGAACGAAGATGACCGAAGCGTTGGCGCCGGTCTGCTCCACGGCGTCTCTGACGCAGTGGAAGATGGGCACCTTGCCCTCGAAGACCTGGCCGCCCTTGCCGGGGGTGACGCCGGCCACGAGCTTGGTGCCATACTCGAGCATCTGGCTGGCGTGGAAGCTGCCAGCGCCACCGGTGATGCCCTGGACGACGACGCGGGTGTTCTCGTTGACGAGGATGGCCATGACTACTCCCCGGCCGCCGCGGCGGCCTCGACGATCTTCTGGGCGGCGTCTTGCATGGACGAAGCCGTGATGACGGGCAGGCCGCTGTCTTCGATGAGGCGGCGACCCAGCTCGACGTTGGTGCCCTCGAGGCGCACCACCAGAGGGACCTGCAGGCCGACGTCCTTGACCGCCGCCAGCACGCCCTCGGCAATGACATCGCACTTCATGATGCCGCCGAAGATGTTGACCAGGATGCCCTGCACGTTCGGGTCGCGGGTGATGATCTCGAAGCCGGCCTTGACGTTCTCCCGGCCGGCGCCGCCGCCCACGTCCAGGAAGTTGGCGGGCTCACCACCACAGAGCTTGATGATGTCCATCGTGGCCATCGCCAGCCCTGCGCCGTTGACCATGCAGCCGATGTTGCCATCGAGCTTGATGTAGTTGAGGTCGTAGCGGCTCGCGGCGAGCTCGGCGGGGTCCTCCTCGTTGAGATCCCGCAGCACCATCACCGAGCGGTGCCGGAACAGCGCGTTGTCGTCGAAGGTCATCTTGGCGTCCAGCGCCACGCACTCGCCCGCGGTGGTGACCACCAGGGGATTGATCTCCACCAGGGAGGCGTCGGTGGCCATGTAGGCGTCGTACAGGCCGCGCACCAGCCGTGCGAAGCTGAACACGGTGCGTCCTTCGAGCCCCAGCCCGAAGGCCAGCTGACGCGCCTGCCAGTCGCCCAGCCCCGTGACTGGATCCACCCAGACCTTGAGGATCTTCTCGGGGTGCTTGGCCGCGACCTCCTCGATCTCGGTGCCGCCCTCGGTGGAGGCCATCACCACCAGCCTGTAGGCCGAGCGGTCCAGCAAGATCGCCACGTACAGCTCACGGGCGATGTCGCAGCCTTCCTCGACATACACCCGCTGCACCTGCACGCCGGAGGGGCCGGTCTGCTTGGTGACCAGGGTCTTGGTGAGCATGGCGCGGGCGTGTTCTCCCACCTCGGCCGTGGACCGAGCCAGGCGAACGCCGCCCTGACCCGGCAGGCCATCTTCGCCCGCTCCCGCACGCGCGAGCACGTCCGGGTCGACCTGCCCCACGAAGCGGCCCTTGCCACGGCCACCCGCGTGAACCTGACTCTTGACCACCCACAGGTCGCCCTTGATGTGCCGCGCTGCATCGATGGCTTCGGCAGGGGTGGCCACCGCTCGGCCCTTGAGCACAGCCACACCGTGCTTGGCCAGCAGCTGCTTGGCTTGGAATTCGTGGACCTTCATGGTCGCTCCCGGTCGTGGGGAAGAAGCTGGTGTCCAGACAAGCGAAGAGGCCAGCGACGCGCGGGTGTTGCGCCCCGGCGAAGCTGGCCTCACACGGGAAACGCCTAGCCGAGGAAGGCCTTGACGGCCTCAACTCGATCGGTCTTTTCCCAGGTAAAGTCAGGCAGCTCACGCCCGAAGTGTCCGTAGGCCGCGGTCTGGCGGTAGATGGGACGCTTGAGCCGCAGCTGACTGATGATGTCGGCGGGCTTGGTGGGGAAGACGGCGCGCACACACGCGGCGAGCTTCTCGTCGGAGAACTTGCCAGTGCCGTAGGTGTCGACCATGACGCTGACGGGCTCGGCCACGCCGATGGCGTAGGCCAGCTGCACCAGGCACTTACCGCAGGCGCCGGCAGCCACGAGGTTCTTGGCGGCGTAGCGGCCCAGGTAGGCGGCGGAGCGGTCGACCTTGGAGGGGTCCTTGCCGGAGAAGGCACCGCCACCGTGAGCGCCGTGGCCGCCGTAGGTGTCCACGATGATCTTGCGGCCGGTGAGCCCGCAGTCGGCGTAGGGGCCGCCCTGGACGAACTTGCCCGTGGGGTTGATGTGGAAGGTGGTGTTGTCGTCCATCAGCTCGGCCGGGATGACCTTGCGGATGATCTCATCGACGATGAAGTCGTGGATAGTCTGCCACTCGACGTCTTCGGAGTGCTGGGTGGAGATGACCACGCAGTCGATGCGGGTGGGCTTGTCGTCCACGTACTCGACCGTGACCTGGCTCTTGCTGTCGGCCCGCATCCATGGGGCGTCGCCGGCCTTGCGACGGGCGGCCATGTACTCCACCAGGCGGTGGGAGTAGTGGATGCTCATGGGCATCAGCTCGGGGGTCTCGTCGCAGGCGTAGCCGAACATCATGCCCTGGTCGCCAGCGCCCTGCTCCTTGTGCAGGCCGTCGCCTTCGGTGACGCCCTGGGAGATGTCGGGGGACTGGGGCACGATGGCCAGCTGCACGGAGCAGGTGTTGCCGTCGAAGCCGGTGTCGCTGTGGTCGAAGCCGATGTCGTTGACCACGCCACGGATGATGGTGTTGTGGTCGATGACGGCCTTCGAGGTGATCTCGCCGGCGCAGAGGACCAAGCCGGTCTTCACCAGGGTCTCACAGGCGACGCGGCTGTTGGGATCGCCCGCCAGGTACGCGTCCAGGATGGCGTCAGAGATCTGATCGCACATCTTGTCGGGGTGGCCTTCGGAGACAGACTCGGAGGTGAAGAGATAGGTGCGACCCGGCATGTTTCATTTTCCTCGGTAGCTCGGGGGAGAGGTCTCCACGAAAGAACAGCCCACCAGGGCCCGTGGAAGCGGTGCCCAATATGCCACTCCATTTGGGTAGGCAAGGCACCGAACAGGCCAGCCGGTGGGCTGCATCACCCAGCCGCGACGACCGCGCGACCAGGCACGCCGAACGGTAGCGTTATCCCTTCGGGATCTCTTCGGTCATGGGGATCTCATCGAGGTCGTAGTCACCCTCCTCGACGTCGGCCAGAGCCTCGGCCAGCGTGAAGCCATCCGATGGCTGGTCGGCCGAGTGCCAGCGGTCCTGCATCCGCTCCTTGTGGCGGCGCGCGACGCGCTCGAGCTTGTGCATCACCCGATCGATGGTGCGGTACATGTCGTCGGTCTCTTCCTGGACCTTCAAGGTCTCGCGCGCCGTCGTGACGTTGATCTCGGCCATGTGACGGTGCTTGTCCACCTGGACCACCATGTGCGCGTCGATGGGCTCTCGCAGGTGCTTGGCCACCTTGGCGAACTTGCGCTCGGCGCGTTGTACGAGGGCATCCGTGGTCTTGGTGTTGCGGAACGTAACCTCGAATCGCATCGGGTCTCCTTCAGGGTTGATTGCACGAGCCGAGCTCGCGCCGTGACTGGTTGTCCCCACCCAAGGGTAGTCTCATGTAGACGTCTCTCAAAAGACGCTCTTGCGTCTGGAGGATGGCAGGATGCCCTGCTCGTCGCGGTACTTGGCCACCGTGCGTCGGGCCACCTTGAGGCCCTCCGCCCGGAGCATCTCCACCAGCGCCTGGTCCGACAAGGGGTTCTTCACGTCTTCCTTGGAGATCAGCTGTCGAATACGGCTCTTGACCGCCTCGGACGCCACGTCGCCGCCCCCGACCTTGGGGATGGCCGCGTTGAAGAAGAACTTGAGCTCGAGCACGCCCTGCGGACACTGGACGTACTTGTTGGTGGTGGCGCGGGAGACAGTGGACTCGTGCACGCCGATGTCCTCGGCCACGTCGCGCAGCACCATGGGCTTGAGGCGAGAGACCCCATGCTCGAAGAAGTCCATCTGCTTGTCGAGGATGGACTTGACTACCCGGTAGATGGTGCGCTGCCGCCGATGGATGGACTGGATCAGGAACGCGGCCGACTGGATGCGCCCCTTGATGTAGTCGCGGTCTTCCTTGGTCGCGATGCCGCCTCGCAGCATGCGCTCGTAGTAGGGGCTGACCCGCAGCTTGGGCAGCCCGTCCTCGTTGAGCACGATGTGCCACTCGCTGCCGATCTTCAGCACGTAGATGTCGGGCGTGATGTACTGGCCATCGGTGGACGCGAAGTTCCGACCGGGGATGGGCTCCAGCTTCTGGATCATCCGGTGGTACTCGATGGCGTCCTCGAGCTCGATGCCGAGGTCCCGGGCGATGGCGTTGTAGTTGCGCTTCTCGATGTTGCCCAGGTGGTCGCGGATGATCAGGGGGAGGAACGGGTCCTCGGGGTGCATCAGCTTGACCTGCACCAGCAGGCACTCGCTGAGATCCCGCGCGCCACAGCCCAGCGGGTCGAGGGCCAGGACGATCTCCTGCGCGCCCTCGACGGAATCCATGTCCACCCCAGCCTGGTCGGCGACGGCCTCGAGGCTCACCGTCAGGTAGCCGCGGTGATCGAGGTTGTGGATGATGGTGCGGGCGGCCGCATGCTCGTCGTCCGTGGCGCTCTGCATCTGGAGCTGCCACGACAGGTGATCGGCCAAGGAGTCGGCCTGGACCAGGTTGGCCTCGATGGGCGGCAGGTCTTCGTAGTTGCCTGCACTGGGCCCGGTGCGCTGGCCGGAGGTGTAGCCGGAGAGGAAGCTCTCCCAGTCGATCTTGTCACCCCCGTCGGCCCCGGACTCGTGCTCGCTGGATCGGTCGGGGACCTGGGCGTCACGCAGCTCGCTGCTCACGGCCGTGGCGGACGAGGTGCCCGGTTGTTCCTCGAGGGTGGGGTTCTCGACCATCTCCTGCTGGACCTCGGTGACCAGCTCGAGATGGGTGAGCTGCAGCAGCTTGATGGCCTGCTGGATCTGCTGTGTGATGACCAGCTGTTGGGAGAGCTTCAGGCTCTGCTTGAGCTCGAGCAGCATGTTCACCAACGCTCGGAGGGAGGGGGCTCGTAGGAGGTGCCCCAGGTTCCTGGGGCTGCGGAGGCACCGCTACAGAGACAGGAAAGCTGCAACACTGCTGACACCTGGACCATTCGGCTCCTCGATGAACTCATTGTACAGCATGCACCCCAGAAGGGAATCCCCCCATGCTCCGGCGGCAACCCCCGTGATGAAAATCAGCCTCGAGCGCCTTCAGGGAACATAATCCTGGCCGAGGTAGCGCTCACGCACTCGGGGGTCCAGCACCACCTGCTCCGGGCTGCCGGTGCACTGCACGACGCCCCCATCGATCACCACCACGCGCTGGCAAGCCCCCATGGCCTCCCGCACCGCGTGATCGGTCAGCAGGATGCCGAGCCCGCGCCGGGCCAGATCCACCACTCGCCTCTGCAGATCCTGCACTGCCACCGGATCCACCCCTGCGAAGGGCTCGTCCAGCAGCAACACCTCATGCTCCCCCGCCAGGCAGCGGGCGATCTCGAGGCGTCGTCGTTCTCCCCCCGAGAGGGTCTCGGCGGCGGCGCGAGCCAGGTGTTCGAGCCCTGCGTCGGCCAGGTAGGAGTCGGCCAGGGTGCGCGGCCGCCCCCGCGCCTCGAGGACCAGCTCCACGTTGGCGCGCACGCTCAGCCCACGAAACACGGTGGGCTGCTGGGCCAGATAGCCCAAGCCGCGGCGCGCGCGGGCATGCAGCGGCAGGCCCGTGATGTCCTGCTCCCCCAGGAACACGGCGCCCTTGTCGGGAACGAGCAGGCCCGTGAGCATGCGGAACACCGTGGTCTTGCCGGCCCCATTGGGGCCCAGCAGTCCGACCACCTCGCCAGCCCCGACCTCGAGGTCGACGCCCTGGACCACGGCCCGGCCACCGAAGGCCTTGTGCAGCCCACATGCACGGAGCAGCGGCGCGCTCACGGGGACCCGGCGCCCGGGTCGGCGCCAGGCAGTGCCTCGGACTCGCCGATGGCCAGAGAGCAGCGGTCGCACTCGAGCCGCTCGTCGTCCAGGAACAAGACGATGCGCTCACCCTGCAGCCTACGGGCCCCCTCGGTCACCGAGGGCTCGCCCTCGAGCTCGAGGCGACCACTGGGCACATCGAGCACGGCGCGCTGGCCGGTGGCGATCCGCCCCCGGTGGCTCACCGACACATCGCCGCTGGCCACGGCACGGCTGAGCTGCTCCGGGCTGTCGAAGCTGGCCTCGAGGCGCTGGCACTGGAGGGTGAAGGCGCCGCGGACGGCGGCGACGTCACCCTCGAAGACGACGTTGTGCTCCCGCAGATCCCAGGAGGCATGCTCCGAGACGATGGACAGGCCGGGCCCTTGGCCCAGCTCCGCTACCACCTGGCTGGCCTCTCCGCGCCCAGGCTCGTCGCCGGGTGTCTGGGCGTGGGCTGCCCGCAACACGAGCCCTGGACCGGGTAGCCGGAGCTCCACACCCTCGAGGGCCAGCCGCTGAGGCAGCGCGAGCTCGGAGCCCTCACGCGGCCCGGAGCAGGCCAGGACCAGGGCCAGGACCAGGCTCATGCGGTGGGCTCTCCGACCCCGGCCTTGCCCTTGTGTTGGGTAGCCGCTCGGATGAAGGCCGCGAAGAGCGGGTGAGGCTGAAGCGGCCGGCTCTTGAACTCCGGGTGCGCCTGAGTGGCCAGGAAGAAGGGGTGGTCCGGCAGCTCGATCATCTCCACCAGGCCCCGCTTTGGGTTGGTCCCGCTGATGATGAGCCCCGCCGCCACGAGGCGCTCGACGTAGTCCGGGTTCACCTCGTAGCGATGCCTGTGACGCTCGCTGATGTCGCACCGACCGTAGATGCGCGCGGCCTGAGTGCCCTCGGCCAGCTGGCAGTCCCAGGCGCCCAGGCGCATGGTCCCGCCCAGCTCCTCGACCCCTTCCTGCTCGGGCATCAGGCAGATGACCGGGTTGGCCGAGGCGGGCTCGAACTCGCTCGAGTGGGCGTCGGCCAGCTGCAGCACCGACCGGGAGAACTCGATGATGGCCATCTGCAAGCCCAGGCAGATCCCCAGGAAGGGCACGCCGTTGGTGCGAGCGTAGCGCACGGCCGCGATCTTTCCCTCGGCGCCTCGCAGCCCGAAGCCGCCGGGCACCAGCACCGCGTCCACCCCGCCCAGCCGCTCGGCCACGTTGTCGGCGTTGAGCTCTTCGGAGTCGATGAACTGCAGCTCGAGCAGAGCATCGTTGACCACGGCCCCATGGTACAGGGCTTCGTTGAGGCTCTTGTAGGAGTCGGTCAGATCCACATACTTGCCGACCATGGCCACGCGCACGGGCCGGGACGCAGCGCGGGCGCGCGATAGGAAGACCTCCCACTTCTCGAGGTGGGGCTCGGCCGCCCAGATGCCGAGCTTCTCGAGGATGCGCAGATCGAGATCCTGGTCCCGGAAGACCAGGGGGAGCCGGTAGATGTTGTCGACGTCGGGCGCGGCGATGACCGAGCCCAGCTCGACATTGCAGAACAGCGCGATCTTCTCACGCAGGCCCTTGTCCAGCTCGCGATCGCAGCGGCACAGCAGGATTTCGGGCTGGATGCCAACCTGCTGCAGCATCTTCACGGAGTGCTGCGTGGGCTTGGTCTTGAGCTCGCCCGAGGTGCTCAGGTAGGGCACCAGGGTGAGGTGGATGCACAGGGAGTTGTCGCGGCCCACGTCGGTGCGGAACTGACGGATGGCCTCGAGGAAGGGCAGAGACTCGATGTCGCCCACGGTCCCGCCCACCTCCACGATGGCCAGGTCGACGCCCTCCGCACCGGCCCAGATGCGGCGCTTGATCTCGTCGGTGATGTGAGGGATCACCTGGACCGTGCGACCCAGGTAGCCGCCGCGGCGCTCCTCTTCGATCACCGACTTGTAGACCGAGCCGGTGGTGAAGTTGTTGCGCTGGCTCAGGCGCTGGCTGGTGAAGCGCTCGTAGTGCCCGAGGTCCAGATCCGTCTCGGCGCCGTCGTCGGTGACGAACACCTCGCCGTGCTGGAACGGGCTCATCGTGCCCGGATCCACGTTGATGTAGGGGTCCATCTTCATGATGGTGACCCGGATGCCCCGGGCCTCGAGCAGCGCGCCGATTGCGGCTGAAGAGAGCCCCTTGCCGAGGGACGAGAGCACTCCTCCCGTCACAAAAATGAACTTCTTTCGCATGCCTTCTCCCGAGCTTCCCGTGACCCGAGCCGACGACCGGCTGCGGGGTTGCCCGTAACGGCTCACGGGCCGCCCTGCATGGCCCATCGGGCACGGGCCGCCGCGAGATCTTCGGGGGTATCCACCGACAGCGGAAGCCCGGGAATCTCGAGCACCGCGAAGCGGAACCCACGCTCGAAGAGTCGCAGCTGCTCGAGTCGCTCTCGCCGCTCCCCCGGGGACGGCTCCAGACCCACGAAGGCCTCGAGGGCGGCCCTGCGGTAGGCGTAGACGCCCAGGTGGTGCAGGACGCGGCCAGGTCCGAGCGGACGGCGCGCGAAGCCCAGCGCCCGCCCCTGGGGGTCCACCGCCACCCGCACCACCGAGGCCGGCGAGTGGTCATCGGCCAGCGGCGCCCCAGCGGTCGCCACATGGACCCCGGTGCGCATCACAGCCCTGGCAAGCTCGTCGATCAGCTCGGGGTCCACGAAGGGCTCATCCCCCTGCACGTTGACCACCACGTCGAAGCCCAGCCCCGAGACCGCCTCCCACACACGATCGGAACCCGAGGCATGATCGGCGCGGGTCATCACGGCCTGGCCCCCAGCAGCCTCCACGGCGCGCGCGATGCGCGCATCGTCGGTGGCCACCAGCACCCGACTGGGGAGCCGTGCGCGGCGGGCCTGCTGCCACACCCGCACGATCATGGGCGCGCCCCCGAGATCCGCCAAGGGCTTGCCGGGCAGCCGGGTGGACGCCATGCGAGCGGGGATGACCACGATGACCTTCATGGTCCCCTGCTAACCTCCACTCGCAGCAAGGCCGCCCCGAGAAGGGACGGCCTGCGATGCGCCGACTGCGGCGTTCTAGCGCTTGGAGAACTGGTACCGCTTGCGGGCGCCAGGCTGACCGTACTTCTTGCGCTCGACCATGCGGGCGTCGCGGGTAAGGAAGCCGGCCTTCTTGAGAGCGGGGCGGAGATCCGGGTTGGACTCGACCAGCGCGCGGGACAGGCCGTGACGGATGGCGCCGGCCTGGCCGGACTTACCGCCGCCGCGAACGGTCACGTACGCGTCGAAGGTCTCGTGGGTCTCGGTGATGACCAAGGGAGCCCGCAGGACCATCTTGGCGGTCTCACGCTCGAAGTAGTCTTCGACATCCTTACCGTTGACCGTGATGCGGCCGGTGCCGCCGGGACGGAGGAAGACGCGAGCGCAGGCGTTCTTGCGACGGCCGGTGCCATAGAACTGGGTGAACTGAGTGGCCATGCTGGGCTCCTACACGTGGTCCGGGAACGCCACGGGCTGCTGCGCCTCGTGGGGATGCTCAGGGCCTGCATAGACCTTGAGCTTCTTGATGATCTGCCGAGCGAGGCGGTTCTTGGGCAGCATGCCCTTGACCGCGTGCATGATCATGCGCTCGGGATCGGTCTCGCGCACCTGGGCGGCGCTGAGGGAGCGCAGGCCTCCTGGGTAGCCGCTGTACTTGTGGTAGTGCTTCTGCTCGAGCTTGCGGCCCGTGAGCTCCACCTTCTCCGCGTTGAGCACGATGACGAAGTCACCGGTGTCGACGTGGGGGGTGAACTGGGGCTTGTGCTTGCCCCGCAGAACCGTGGCGATGCGAGTGGCGAGCCGGCCAAGGGTCTGACCCTCGGCATCGACCACGAACCACTGCGCGGTCACGTCGCCAGGCTTAGCGCTGTAGGTCTTCATAGTATTCATCCTCGAGGCGCAAAGGGCGCAGCCAGCCTGAGGGGCTGGCAACGAGCCCCGGCCATCTACCGGACGGTGGGCTCGGTGTCAAGCGTGTTCGAACGGCTTCTCGCCTTGTGGAGCACAGCCCCCACCCGCGCGAGCCCCGAAGCCTGAGGCTGGAAGCGGTGCGCCGCCAACAACAGGGCCCAGGCTCGCTCCAGATCCCCACTTCGAGGTGGGCTGGCCAGAGCACCCAGCGCGGTCAGTTCCGCCCAGCCGAGCACCGCGGGCAGGCTCTCGGCGTCCACCGCCAGCGCGCGGCAGAACAGGGCCTCGAGCTCGTCCCACTCATGAAAGGAGGTGTCGAAGCGCGCTCGCTCCAGCATGGGCAGAGCCAACGCGAGGTGGTCCTCAGCGCCGCGGGCCCCCTGAGGGTAGCGGTCGTGGCACTGGGCCGCCAGGTCGTGGACCGGCTCGTACGCCGCCAGCGTCTTTGGCTGGTAGTCCGCAGGGTTGACCGTGTACCAGAGCACCAGCCCGATGAAGATGACCACCGCCACCACCAGCGCCAACAGCGCGCCGGCCATGCCTACGGGCCGCGGCCTCAGCTTGTTCCTCCGCTGCACTGCTTCGGGCCATGGGTCCGCCATCGCTCCTCCTGGGCACCTCTAACTCCAGGCCGTGCCCGGCGTGTCTCCAG
Organism: uncultured Pseudomonadota bacterium; assembly: GCA_937912125.1. Classification (GTDB taxonomy): domain Bacteria; phylum Myxococcota_A; class UBA796; order UBA796; family JAFGLY01; genus CALDOK01. Next base: position 56,711 of record CALDOK010000194.1, on the reverse strand, counting down.
GGAGAAAGGACGCTGCGGAGCCGTGCCGGTTCCGCTCACCGCCACTTGGAGGTCGGAAAATGCACCTCGGGGCTTGACTGCATCCACGTTTCGACTAGGATTCGCGCCGTCCACAGCCGTACCCACGCGCTGTCTTCAGAGCGGCGGGCCAGCCCGCCCTCTCGAACGTCCACCTACCCGATACGAGGCGTGCTCATGCGTACCGGCCAGCGAAACCTCGGCATCCGTCGTTGCTGCAGCTCCTGCAGCACCAAGTACTACGACCTCGGCAAGGCCGAACCGTGCTGTCCGCGCTGCGGCACTCCCGCCATCTCCGAAGACGGTGATCCCCGCAGCGCCGCGATGGCTCGCATCAAGGCCGAGGGTCCCCGCAAGCGCACCCCGGACGAAGACGAGCCGCAGTTCGGCCTCGGCAGCGAGCGTGACAAGACGACGGAAGAGGACGAGGAAGAAGATGACGTCGAGGAGCTCGGCGAGCTCACCGAGGAGACCTCCTCAGAGAGCAACGACGAAGACTACGACTTCGACTAGCCGACGCCGCGCGGCACCACAGGCTGGTCCGCGCCCTGGTACTCGACCTCGACCAAGCACAGTCCCTTCGCGGGGGCGGTCTTGGGTGCTCGGGTGCGGTCACGGGCGCAGAGAATCCCTTGCACTTCCTGTGGAAGCATGCGGCCGCGGCCGACCTCGAGCAGCGTGCCGACCAGAATTCGCACCATGTGGCGCAGGAAGCCGCTGCCCTTGACCTCGATCCACAGCTCGTCCTCCCTGCGCTCCACGCTGAGTTCGTGCAGGGTGCGGGTGGAGGTCGGCACGGAGGACCCCGCCGCGCGGAAGCTGGTGAAGTCGTGGGTGCCCACCAAGAAGGCTCCCGCCTCCGTCATCGCCGCGACGTCGAGTGTGCTGCGCTCGTACGCCAGGTAGCGCTGCCGGATGGCGGAGCGCCGGTCGCCATCCATGATGCGGTAGCGATAGCGCTTGGCGCAGGCGTGCTTGCGAGCGTCGAAGCCATCGCGCACCCAGGATGCTTCCTGGCAACACACCTGCAAGGGCAGCTGCGCGTTGAGGCCCCTGCGCAGGGAGCCCGGTTCGCGCTCCACCGGCACGGTGAAGCTGGCCACCTGGCCCAGGGCGTGGACACCGGCATCCGTGCGACCCGAGGCCATCACGGAGACCTTGGGCAGGCCCATGACGCTGGCCACGGCTTGCTCCACCAGCCCCTGGATGCTCACCCCGATGGACTGCCGTTGCCAGCCCACGAAGCCCGTGCCGTCGTACTCGAGCAGCAGGCGGTAGCTGGGCATGGGCGAGGCGACGCGCGCTACATGTCCAGCTTGAGCCCGATGGTGATCATGGACCCATCCAGGATGCTCGAGCTGTCTTCGCCCCACTGCCCCAGGCTCTGGGTGCGCCAGTCCACCACCAGGTAGGTGTCGTCGATGCCCGTGCTGGTGGCCAGCCACGAGGCATGCTTGGAGTCGAAACGATCCAGCAACACGTTGGCGCCGATGCCCCAGTGCCATCCCAGCTCGCCGCCGCTGATGCTGCTGTCGCCGCCCACGTCGGGGTTTACGTACCAGTTCTCCTTCCAGAGCCAGTAGTCCATGCCGATGCGCGCGGTGGGAACGAGCAGCTGCTCGTGCAGGACGTCCAGTCGCACGGTGAGGGCCCCTGTGAAGGGCCAGGCCGTGATCATGGTGTGTTCCGAGGAGTGGTAGGTCGAGTCGGTCACGCTGACCTTGGTGCCGAGCTCTTGGTAGAACCCCGCCCCCAAGTCGAGCTCTGCGAAGCGCGAGATACGAAAGCCGCCTTCGAGCCACAGCACGCCGTGGCCCGAGGATCCGTAGACGCTGGTGACGGCCGTGTTGCTGGGGAAGAAAGGCCCATAGCGCAGCTCGATGCTGGCGTTGGCGCGCGGGTGCTCGTCTTCGTCCACCGCCGCATCGGCCCTGGGAGCCGCCAGCGCCAGCAACAGCACGGCGACGCCGACACCGCGACGCCTGCCGAGGGCCAACAGCCCGGCCAGGCCGAGGGCCGCCAAGCCCCAAGCGCTGCGGGTGCCGCAGTATCCACCGGTCTCGCCGGCCAGCTCGGCCGCGCCGATGGTGGGCTGGGGGGTGACGCTGACGACATTGCTCATGGCGCTCTCCTGGCCGCCCTCGTCGATGGCGCGGACAGCCACATAGTATGTAACTTCGTTGGTGACGGGGGAGATGGTGCGGGAGACATCCTCGCCCGCCGTGACATCGGTGACCACGAGGGGCAGGTCCAGGTCGTCCGGGCCATCGAAGTCCGGACCGCCGTAGCTGCCCTCGGGCCAGTCGGATGGTTCGAACTCCGTGACCGTCACATAGACGACGTAGGAGCCCAGATCGGCATCGTCGATCCCGTCGAAGGCCACGGTGATCTGGCTGTCTCCGAAGCCCACGCCCTCGGCGCTCAGGCTCACCTTGCTCGGCGGGTTGTCCACGTTCACGGTGCCGCGATCATGGCCCGTCTTGCCGTCCGAGCTGACCAGCACGAACAGGGCGTTGTCGCCCTCGTCGAAGCTCGAGCCCACGGTGAAGCTCGCGAGGGCGGCGACGCCGGCCTCGCAGTCCCCGCTGGCCAACAGATCCGTGTCCCCGGTCGATGCCGAGGACTGGTAGACCTCCCAGTCGCCAGCCATGTCCGAGGTGAAGGAGACGTTGACCTCCTGGCCGGAGATGACCCGATCGTCGGGGACGATGTCCTCGATCTCTACCCAGGGGCGGTCGGTCAAGACCTGCAGGGAACCCGTCTCACCACCGGCGACCACGTAGCCATCCAGGCGCACCATCTCGTTGATGGGGCTGGCCGAGAAGCGCTGCAGCTCCTGGTCACCGACGCTGAGGTTGCTGGCCTGGAAGGAGTAGAGGATCACCTCACCGGTGCTGGTCCCCAGGCTGTCGTAGGCCGCCAGGAAGCTCTCGGTCTCGTCGATCACCAGCGCCTGGACGCTGACCAGATCGTCGTCCACGTCATCCAACAGGATGTCGAAGGAGTTGGTGCCCCCCGAGGGGTTGAACCGGATGACGCCGCCGTCCGCGTCCGCCAGGAAGGCGGCGTTGTCGTTGACGGCGTCCATGTCGCCCATGTCGGCGCTGATGTTCTCGTTGGACAGCGAGATGGAGCCGGTGGAGAGCTGGACCTTGCTGACCTTCTGGCTACCGTGGGAGATGAACAGGTAGCTCGTGCCCAGCCAGCTATCCGCCAGGCCCGACTGCCCGAAGGTGGACGGGTACCCGCTGGTGGACTCGGTGGCGTCAGCGACCCCGACCTTGTGCACGCGCTCGTTGCCGCTGTCGGCCTCGGCCACGGCGTAGACGGAGCTGCCGTCGGTCTCGACAGCGAGCACCGCGCCGGCACCGTCGAGGGTCACGGGCGTGGACCAGTCGCCGCTGCTGGTGGTGGTGTCGTCCCCCGTGTCGGCGCTGGAGCTGGAGCCCTCCCCGATGCTGGCGAGACCGGAGTCGTCCAGCGTGCCGCCCACCAGGGTGCCGTCCGAGCATCCCACGTAGACCTTGTACAGGTTGTCCGTGTCTGGGCCGCTGACAGCCACGCCTCCGATACTGCCGTTGCCGCAGGCGGCCGTCGCGTCCACGACCTCCCAGCTGTGGGTGTCCAGGAAGCGCAGCTCGTCCGAACCCTCCTCGATGAACGCTACCCAGCGCCCGTCGTCGGAGATGGAGAGATCCGTGATGCCGGTGCCCTGTTCCTCACTCCACGCGACCCGCGTGGGCTCGGCAGAGGCCGGTGGGGCCAACGCAACCAGCAGCGCGAGAGCGGTGAAGTTGCGAGCCATGGCTGCGATGGTGCACATGAGGCGGTCCTCCAGGCGATGACTATCCAGTCCGCACCCTGGCGTCTGCAAGAACCACGCCAGGGTCGTGCGAGCCCTCCGAGCACCGGAATCAAGGAGCCTCGGAGGCACCACCTGACAGCGTGACAAGGGAGCGGCCAGAGCGGCCCTGGCCCCGACAAGCTGTCAGGTCAGATCAGATCGTCCTCGAGCAGCGCAGTGAGCAGCGCGAGCGCGTTGCCTGCCGCGCCGAAGCGCAGCTCATCGGCCGCCGCCCACAGGTGGATGATGCCCCCGGAGGGGTCGTTCCGAACGCGGCCCACCAACAAGGCCGGGATCCCATCGGCGGAGCGCGGGCTCGGCGTCTCGAACTCTCCACCAGACAGGCTCGAGCGGATGTTCGGCGACTTGGCCAGGATCTCCTCGACCTGGGCGGCGTCCAGCCCCGCGTCCGTCTCGATCTGCAGCGCGAAGCAGATGCCGTTGAACCAGGGCCCGGTCACGGAGGTGATGGCGACACGATCCGCCTCGAGGCCAAGCACGTCGGCGACCTGAAGCCCGCACCGCAGCTCGTGATCCGTCCAGCCACTGGACTTGACGGTCCCGACCGTGGGCTCGAGGTCGAAGGCCAGCCCTCGCTCGAAGACCTTGCGCTGGGGCGTGCGGCTGTTGAACAGGGAGACCACCTGGTTCGAGAGCTCCTCGATGCCGGCGCGCCCCGCGGAAGCCGCGCTGTGCAGGATGGTGCCTCGGCAACGAAGGTCGCCCGCTTGAGCCATCAAGGGCGACAGTAAGGTGGCGAGCCCGACCACGTCGGGCCGGGGGGAAGCCACCGCCTGGTGTTCCCTGAACCCCTGCAGATCGATGCGGTTGGCGCAGGGCACCACCAGGGGCACGCCCTGCGCAGGCCCGACGGTCCCGCTGAGATCCACCAACGGGATGCCCTCGTCCATGGCGACCCGCACGGGTTCACCGGCCACCTCGGGCGGCACGGCCATGAAGACCACATCGCAGCTGGCGACCAGCTCCGAGCTCAGGTTCTCGATCCTGACGTTCTTTCCACCGATCTCGACGGTGTGGACCGTGCAGGCCGGGGAGGCCATGGGGACGATCTCGCCGACAGGCAGATCGACCTGGCCAAGCATGGCGACGATCTCGCGGCCCACCGCTCCGGTGGCGCCGGTGACGCCGATGCGTAGCTTCCGTTCGGACATCGTTACACTCGCGCTGGCCCTGAGGCTAGCCGTTGCCCCGGCGGTGGTCCGCCAGGATCTGGAGGATGCGGTCCTTGCCGCGGAGCTTCTGCTTCTTGATGCGAGCGATCTCGAGCCGCTCGGCGTCCGTGACGTAGCGGCGACTGCTCATCTCATCGAGCTGCCCCTCGAAGGCCTCGTGAGCCTTGACCAGCGCCTCCAGCTCTTCGTTGGTGGGAACCAGTCGCTCGATGAGGATGCGATCGTCGTCGTTCATCCGTCCTCCGGTGGGTGTCTTGGGGTAGTCTCGGACGAGAATAGCACGGCCCGCGAGGGGCGAGCGCGAGGGTGACTATGCACCACGATCGGCGGCTGCCGCGACCACATCTGCGGGCGGCACGGCGTCGGGTGGACGCAGGTAGCGGACAGCCACCGCGTGGGCGGGCAGCCCCTGGCCCTGGGCCAGGAAGTGGGCACCAAGGCGCGCGAGGGCCGGCGCGGGGTTGGCATCGGGCTGCATCGCGAGGCCGTGGCCTGCGGCGAGCAGCTGGGCGCGGCTCACCGCGGCCCCCTCCCCCACGGCGATGCAGAGCTGGGACGGCAGGAGCTCGGCCAGTGGCAGATCCCGCTCGGGACCGACCGGCGCGGGGACGAGGCTGCGGGTGTCGAACAGACCGCCGTAGAAGCGCCCCTTGCGCGCATCCAGCAGCGCCAGGACCAGGGGCTGGCCAGGCGACAGCGCCGCCCGCGCCAGCAAGGACGAGACGGGAACCACAGGGCAGCCCCATGCGGAGGCCAAGCCCAGCGCTGTGGCCACCCCAACCCGAAGCCCCGTGAAGGCGCCGGGCCCAGAGGCCAGCGCGACGGCATCGGGCCGGCGGCCCTGGAGCAGCTCCTGCACCGCCGGAGCCAGCCGCGCTTCGGCGCCCCGGACGACCCTGGCGCACCAGGCGCCCTCGAGCTGCTCACCCCGGAGCAGCGCCAGGCCAGCCACCGGGCCCGCGGTATCGACCGCGAGGATCAGGGGCTCGGCCGTCACTCGCCCCCCCCGAAGAGGCTGCCGAAGGGCAGGCGCAGGAGGTCCTGGTACAGGACGAAGATCATCAGCGCCACCAGCAGCATCACGCCTACGATCTGGGCCCGCTCCCGGAACAGGGGCGAGACCGGCCGGCCGCGGATGGCCTCGAGACCGTAGAAGAGCATGTGGCCGCCGTCGAGCACCGGCACAGGCAGCAGGTTGAAGATCCCCACGGAGATGGAGATCATGCCCAGCAAGCGCGAGAATGACATCCAGCCCGACTTGGCGGCCTCGGTAGTCTGGCGGACGATCTCCACGGGCCCCCCCAGGCTGTCCTTCATGGAGGCCTCGCCCGTGGCCATCAGCGAGAGCTGCTCGAGGGTGTAGCGAACCAGGAGCACCGAGTCGCGCCCCGCCCGCGCGGCCGCCCGTGGGAACGAGTAGTACACCCTGACCTTGGGGCTCTCGGCCCAGCCACCCAGGCTGGCCACACCGATGAGCGGGCGCCAGTAGTAGCGGCCCCGCGCGTCGGTGACCCGCTGCACCGCAGGCAACATGGGCAGCTCGAAGGCGCCATCGCCCTGCAGCACCGTGACCGTCACCTCGGTGGCCCGGCGTTCCTCGCCGTCCTCGACCATCGTGACCGCGACGGCACGGAGTACCTCGAACCAGCTGTTCACCCGCTTGCCGTCGATGGCCAGCAGGTAGCCGCCCTGGACCACGCCGGCCTCGAGCGCGGCGGACTCCTCGGAGAAACCGCCGACGAACAGGGTGGCCGTCTGAAGACCCCAGCGGTCCACGGCGGGGTCGGACAGCAGCGCCCGCACCGCGGGGGGCACCCAGGCATCGCTCGCCTCCATGGTGGCGCTGTGGGCCTCCTCACCGTGCAGCCAGGCGATCTCGACCCGCTGTCCTGCCTTTGCCAGCCGGCGTCGCACCTGCGGCCAGGTCTCGACCTCTTCGCCCCCCACCGAGACCAGCAGATCGCCGGTGGCGATGCCTGCGAGGCCAGCGGGGGAGAGGGTGTGGACCACGCCCACATGCGCCGATGGCACGTCCAGCCGCAGGCCGAAGTCGTAGACGCTGCCCGTGGTCAGGCCTTCGGCGGGCCTGGGCAGCGAGAAGTCCAGCTGGACACCGCCGCGCTCGACCACCAGATCCACTGAATTCCCGGCTGCGGCGGCCAGCTCCCAGTGCTCGGCCATCTCTTCCCAGGTGGTGACGGGCTGGCCGGCCACCTCGACCACCCGGTCGCCCGGCAGGACACCCGCCAGCGCCGCGGGGCTGTCGCCCACCACTGTGCCCACCACCGAGGCCAGCTGAGGCTCGCCCGCCATGAAGAGCACCATGAAGACGAAGAACGGCACCACCAGGTTGGCGGCGGGGCCCGCAACGTAGATGAGCAGCCGCTTCCACACGGAGACGTCTTGCAAGGCCCACTCGCCCCGCCGAGGGGGACGCGCGGGGTCGAGCTCATCGGCCACCGAGCGCTCGGCTTCGGCCTCCGCCTCGGCCTCGTCGACCTCGAACGGGTCGGCGCCCCACATGCGCACATAGCCCCCGAAGGGGATCATGGAGACGCGGTAGTCCGTGCCGCGATGGCGCACACCGAAGAGCCGATGGCCGAAGCCGAAGCTGTAGGTGATGACCCGTACGCCGAAGAACTTGGCCACCAGGAAGTGGCCGGTCTCGTGTACGAAGATCAACAGCCCCAGCGCGATGAAGCCAAAAAAAATGGTGAGGGGTGTCGCCATGGATGAGGGCTAGTTCCCAATCGCCGCGGAGACAATGGGCTGCAGCCCATTCTGCACGAGCAGAAGCACCGCCAGGTACAGCACCGGGGCCGCGAACAACACGGAGTCCACTCGGTCCAGGATGCCGCCGTGGCCCGGGAGGATGCCGCCCGAGTCCTTGACGCCGAAGGCGCGCTTGAGCATGGACTCGGCCAGGTCGCCCAGCACCCCGAAGGCGTCGAGCACCCCACCCAAGACGGCCAGGATGACCCATGATGCGTCCACACCGAAGAGCCAGCCGAACAACACCGCGCCGCCCATGCTGGTGAAGAAGCCGCCGATGGCACCCTCCCAGGTCTTCTTGGGGCTGAGGCTTGGGGCCAGCTTGTGCTTGCCCAGGGCGCGACCCGCGAAGTAGGCCCCGGTGTCGCCCAACCAGCTGGCGGCCAGCAGCACGAAGATCCACCCGACGCCGTCGTCCAGTCGACGCACCAGGGGGATGAACGCCATCAGCCCGCCCACGTAGAGCATGCCGAGCAGGAGACGACCCACGCGGTCGGCGGCACCCTCCATGCTCGGAGTGACGGCCATGACCAGCAGGAAGGCACCCAGGGTGAGCGCGATGAGCAGGGGCCCAACCGCGACCAGCTGCAGGTAGACCAGAGATGCGTAGACGAGCGCGCCGCCCGCGGCCACCGCCGCGCGAAGCACCGGCTCCTTGGGAAAGGCCATGCGGCCGTACTCGAACAGCCCCACGCCGAGCGCGGCCCAGACGAAGAGGTCCACGGTGAGGATCCCACCCCAGATCAGCGAGGGGACCAAGACAGCCACGCCGATCAGACCGGCGGCGATGCGTGGGAACATGCTAGCCCGCCCCGGGGCCGGGCTCGTTGCCCACGCCACCGTAGCGACGTTCGCGACGCTGGTAGGACTCGATGGCCTCGAGCAGCTGCGGCTTTCGGAAGTCGGGCCAGTACACGTCGGTCACGTAGATCTCGCTGTAGGCCACCTGCCACAGCAGGAAGTTGGACAGGCGCAGCTCACCTGAGGTGCGGATCACCAGATCGGGGTCGGGCTGGCCGGCGGTCTGGAGCCGCGACGAGAACAGGGCCTCGTCGATGGCGCTGACAGGCAGAGAACCCCGCCGAACACTCTCGGCGATGGACCGGACGGCCTCGACCATCTCGGCTCGGGAGCCATACGACACCGCCAGGTTGAGATCCATCACCGTGCGCCCCGTGTTGGTGGCGCGGCAGATCTCGTGAGCGACCGCCTGGACGGGCTTGGGCAGGCGATCCACCTGGCCGATCAGACGCAGGTTGATCCCCGTGTCGAGCATCTCTTGGCGCTCGGAGAGCAGGTACTGCTTGAGGAGGGACATGAGCGCCCGCACCTCGTCGGTGGGACGCTTCCAGTTCTCGGTTGAGAAGCTGTACAGGGTGAGGACCTGCACTCCGAGGGCACGGGCTGCCCGCACGACCTCGCGCACGCTCTGAGCACCCGCTCGGTGCCCTTCGACGCGAGGCAACCCCTGGGCCTTCGCCCAGCGGCCGTTGCCATCCATGATGATGGCGATGTGTCGAGGCAGGGGACGATCCATGCCGGGTCAGACCTCCATGACTTCTTTCTGCTTCGTGTCACCGATGCTCTCGACCTTCGAGACGTGAGCGTCGGTGGCCTTCTGGACCAGGTCCAGCGCCCGCCGAAGATCGTCCTCGGTGATCTCCTTGTCGCTCTCGAGTGACTTGAACAGCTCGTTGTAGTCGCGCCGCACCCGGCGCACTCGGATGCGCGCATCCTCGGTGAAGCGACCGACCTGCTTGACCATCTCCCGGCGCCGCTCGCCGGTGAGCGCAGGGATGGGGACCCGGATGATGGTGCCGTCGTTGTTGGGGTTGAGCCCCAGGCCGGCAGCCGTGATGGCCTTGTCGATGTCGCCCAGGGTGGACTTGTCCCAGGGGTTCACCACCAGCAGGCGCGGATCGGGCGCGGTGACCGTGGCCAGCTGGTTCAGCGGCATAGTGGCGCCGTAGCTGGCCACCTGGACCTGGACGCCATCCAGCAGCTGCGGAGACGCGCGCCCGGTGCGCACGGTACTCAGGTCGCGCATGAAGGCATCGATGGTCTTGGCCATGTCGTCTTTCAGGCTGTCGAGGTACTCTTCCATGCTTACTCCCTGGTGGCTCAGGTGGAGGTGACGGCGGCTTCGAAGCTGCCGACCCGGGTTCCGACGGCCTCTCCACTGAGCACTCGGGCCAGGTTGCCCGGCTTGCTCATGTCGAAGACCGTGATGGGGATGTGGTTGTCCATACAGAGGCTCGTGGCCGTGATGTCCATCACCCGCAGCTTGTCGCGCACCACCTGATCGTAGGAGATGCGATCGTACCGCACCGCGTCGGCATGGCGGACGGGATCCTTGTCGTAGACGCCATCGACCTTGGTGCCCTTGAGCAACAGGTCGGCCTGGATCTCGGCGGCCCGCAGGGCGGCCGCGGTGTCGGTGGAGAAGAACGGACAGCCGGTGCCAGCGGCGAAGATCACCACCGCCCCTCGGTTGAGGTGGGCCAAGGCCGCGCGCTTCTCGAAGGGCTCGGCCACACGCTGGATGTCCAGCGCGGTCATCACCTGCGCCTCGCAGCCCGCCCGCTTGATGGCGTCCACCAACGCCAAGGCGTTGATGACCGTGGCCAGCATACCCATGTGGTCGCCCTGAACCCGATCGATGGCCCCGGCGGTGATGCCCCTGAAGATATTGCCACCGCCCACGACGACGCCCACCTGGACACCGCTGAGAGCGACCTGTGCGAGCTCGCCCGCCACGCGCTCGAGGACGCTGGCGTCGATGCCGAGCCCGCGGCCTCCGGCGAGCATCTCCCCCGAGAGCTTGAGCAGGATCCTCGTGACGCCGCTGGCTGCAGCCGGATCGTCCATGGGGGGGCTCCTGTGATGGGGGCCAGGCCATGCCCGGCCCCCGGGAGAGGGCGTCAGCCCTTCTTCATCTGGCTCATGACCTCGGCCACGAAGTCGTCGGAGCGCTTCTCGAGGCCCTCGCCGAGGTTCCAGCGCACGAAGCGCCGCACCTTGATGTTCTCGCCGATGGTGGCGACGGCGTCGGTGAGCAGGTCGCGGACGGACTTCTCTTCGTCACGGAAGTAATCCTGATCCAGCAGGCAGACTTCCTTGTGCCACTTGTTGATGCGGCCGTCGACGATCTTGTCGGCCATGGCGGCGGGCTTGCCTTCTTCGATGACGCGGGCCCGCTGGACGTCGCGCTCGCGGGCGATGTCCTCGGCCGGGATGTCATCGGCCGACACGTAGAGCGGCGAGTGGGCCGCGACCTGCATGGCGATGTTGTGGACCAGCTCCTTGAAGCCGTCGGTCATGGCGACGAAGTCGGTCTCGCTGTTGACTTCGATGAGCACGCCGATCTTGCCACCGGCATGGATGTAGGCATGCACCAAGCCCTCAGCCGCGATGCGGCCGGACTTCTTGGCCGCCGAAGCGATACCCTTGGTGCGCAGCCAGTCGACCGCCGCCTCCATGTCGCCCTCGGCCTCGGCGAGCGCCTTCTTGCAGTCGAGGATGCCGGCGCCAGTGCGCTCGCGAAGAGCCTTGATGTCCTTAGCAGAAACCATGAATTCCTCCAATGATCGCCAGCCTGAGGCCGCCGCGGCACGGGATGAATGGGTAACCCATCCACGGCCGCCTGCAGACCGGCTTGCGCCCTCTGGGGCGCGAGTGGGGTGGGGTGGGGAGAAAGGAGAGTGACCTACTCTTCTGCGCCGGCCTCATCGGTCGAACCGCGGCGAACGATCTCGATGTTCTCATCGACGTCCGGCGTGACCATGGGCGTGTCGCCGCGGCTCATGTTGGCACCCTGGATGCAGGCGTCAGCGATGGCAGCCACGAAGAGATGGATGGACTTGATGGCGTCATCGTTGCCGGGGATGACGTAGTCGATGCCGTCGGGGTTGCAGTTGGTGTCGCACAGGGCGACCACCGGGATCTTGAGCTTGACGGCTTCGCGGGTGGCGATGTACTCGCGCTTGGGGTCCACGATGAACAGCGCACCTGGGGGGCCTCGCAGCTCCTTGATACCGCCGAGAGACTTGTTCATCTTGGCGATCTCGCGGTGCAGCTGCAGGGCGTCCTTCTTGGACAGCAGCTCGAAGCGACCCTCGTCGCGAGCGCGCTCGAGCTGGTTGAGGCGCTCGATGGACTTGCGGACGGTCTGGAAGTTGGTGAGCGTGCCGCCGAGCCAGCGGTTGTTGGCGTAGAACATGCCGCAACGACGAGCTTCGTCGGCCACGATTTCCTGAGCGGAACGCTTGGTGCCGACAAACAGCACGCTATGGCCCTTGGCCACGGTCGCAGAGATGAAGCGGGTGCCTTCGACCAGAGCCTTGGCGGTCTTCTGGAGGTCGATGATGTGGACACCGTTGCGCTGGCCGTAGATGTACGGACGCATCTTGGGATTCCAACGACGGGTCTGGTGACCGAAGTGGACGCCCGCCTCGAGGAGCTCTCGGAGGGAAACAGACATGATGTACTCCGCGCAGCGCGCACGAACGCGTGTCGTGTGAAGGGCGCTGCGATGTGAGTGGTTGAACTTCCGCCGGGCTCCCACTCCGACCCTGGCCCGTGAGGGCGGAGGCACCGTGGAGTGGACAGCGTGTTCCGGCGTGCTTGATGACCCGTGCGTGAAGCTCGGGGCCCGCTGGTTATCGCGGGCGCAACAGCATGGCAATGGTTTTCGGAGTCGATAGGCTCTGGGAAGCGTGGCTACTCGGCCCGCGCACAACACTTCTTGAACTTCTGCCCGCTGCCGCAGGGGCAAGGATCGTTGCGCTTGATGTTGAGGCGCTCGCCGTAGACCTTGGCCTCGAGGCCCTTGGCAGGACGCTCGGCCTCGGCCTTGTTCTTGGCTTCCTGGGCGGCGAGCATGGCCTGGGCCTGGGCCTGCTGGCGCCTCTCTGCCAGGCGGCGCATGGCCTCCTCGGCGTCCACCTCGGGGGCCTCGAGCCCGCGCACGCCACCCTCTGCCGGCGCCTTCTGCTGGAGGGCTCCGGCGCCGCGGGCCAGCTTCCGGGCCTGCTGCTTGCCGCCAGACTCGGCCGCGGCGTCGAGGGCCGGGTTGGGCTGCAGGCGGATGACGCGGGAGACCACGGCCTCGTCACGCATGGCGCCCATCATCTGGAACATGCCGAAGCCTTCCTTCTTGTACTCGAGCAGCGGGTTGCGCTGGCCGTAGCCCCGCAGGCCGATGCCATCGCGCAGGCGGTCCATGGCCAGCAGGTGGTCCTTCCACAGCTGGTCGGTGAACTGCAGCAGCAACATGCGCTCGACCTGCCGCAGGGTCTCGGCGCCGAGCTCGGCTTCCTTGGCTTCATAGGCCTCGACGGCCTCGTCGAACATGCGGCCGCGCAGCTCCACCACAGAGAAGTCGCGGAGGGCATCCTCGGCGTCTTCCCAGGTGACGTCGAAGACGCGGAGCAGGCGCTCCTTGACCCCAGGCATGTCCCAGTCTTCGGGGTGCACTCCCTCCTGGCAGCACTCGTCCATGATGTCGTCTACGAGGTTGTTGATGGAGTCAATCACCATGCCGCGGATGTCTTCGCCGCCCAGTGCCCTGCGACGCATGCCGTAGACGGCCTTGCGCTGATCGTTGAGCACGTCGTCGTACTCGAGCAGGGTCTTGCGGATGTTGAAGTTGTACCCCTCGACCTTCTTCTGGGCGTTCTCGATGGACTTGTTGATCCAGCGGTGCTCGATGCGCTCGTCGTCCTTGAGCCCCATGCGCTCCATCCAGATGGTGATCTTCTCACCGCCAAAGATGCGCAGCAGGTCGTCCTCGAGAGACAGGTAGAAGCGGCTGGAGCCAGGGTCGCCCTGGCGGCCAGAGCGCCCGCGGAGCTGGTTGTCGATGCGACGGGACTCGTGACGCTCGGTGCCCAGGATGTGCAGGCCGCCAGCGGCCAGGACCACCTCGCGCTCTGCGGCACACTGGACCTTGTACTTCTCGACCGCCGCGGCGTAGCCCTCGGGATCCTGCTTGGGATCGGCGTCGTGCAGCGCCAGCTTGAGCGGGTCACCGCCCAGCTTGATGTCAGTGCCGCGGCCGGCCATGTTGGTGGAGATCGTGACCGCGCCCTTGCGACCCGCCTGCGCGATGATGTCGGCCTCGCGGTAGTGGTTCTTGGCGTTGAGGACCTCGTGGGGGAAGCCGCGCTTGGTGAGCATCTGGTGGAGGATCTCGGACTTCTCGACCGACACGGTGCCCACCAGCACAGGCTGGCCGCGCTCACGGCTGTCCTCGATCTCGGCCATGACCTGACGGAACTTCTCCATCTGAGTCTTGTAGATGACGTCGTCGTGGTCCTCGCGCCGCAGGGGCACATTGGTCGGCATGACCACGACCTCGAGGTTGTAGATCTTCATGAGCTCTTCGGCCTCAGTCTCGGCGGTGCCGGTCATGCCGGACAGCTTCGAGTAGAGACGGAAGTAGTTCTGGAAGGTGATGGTGGCGTAGGTCTGCGACTCGGGCTCGATCTCGAGCCGCTCCTTGGCCTCGACCGCCTGGTGCAGGCCGTCGGACCAGCGGCGGCCGGTCATCAGGCGCCCGGTGTGCTCATCGACGATGACCACCTTGCTGTTGCGCACCACGTAGTCGCGGTCGCGCTTGAAGAGCATGTGGGCCTTGAGCGCCTGGTCGACCTTGTGGAGGATCTCCATGTTGTGGGGATCGTAGAGGTTGTCCAGGCCCAGCTTGCTCTCGACGCGGTCCACGCCCTCGTCGGTGAGCGTGACGCTCTTGCCCTTCTCGTCGATGATGTAGTCGATCTCGTTCTGCAGCCCGGGGACCACTGAGTCGATCAGGTAGTACTTGTCGAGGGGGTCGCGGGTGGGGCCGGAGATGATCAGGGGGGTGCGGGCTTCGTCGATGAGGATGGAGTCGACCTCGTCGACGATGGCGAAGTTGTGGCCCCGCTGCGCGTACTCATCGAGATCGAACTTCATGTTGTCGCGCAGGTAGTCGAAGCCGAACTCGTTGTTCGTGCCGTAGGTGACGTCGGCCTGGTAGGCCGCGCGCTTGCTGGCCTGGTCGCGGTCGCTGGAGAGGATCTTGCCCACGGACATGCCCATGAAGCGGTAGATCTTGCCCATCCAGTCGGCGTCGCGGTCGGCCAGGTAGTCGTTGACCGTGATCACGTGGCAGCCCTTGCCCGACAGCGCGTTGAGCGCGATGGGCATGGTGGCGACCAGGGTCTTGCCCTCGCCGGTCTTCATCTCGGCGACGCGGCCCTGGCCAAGCACGATGGCGCCCACCAGCTGCACGTCGTAGTGGCGCTCGCCCAGCTGCCGCTTGGCCACCTCGCGCACCAGCGCGAAGACCTCGGGCATCAGCTCGTCGAGGTTGGCCCCGTTGTCGACCTGCTGCTTGAACTCGCCATAGCAGGCCGCCAGGCGATCGTCGGACAGCTGCTCGTACTTGGACTCGAGCTGGTTGATGCGATCGATGGTCGGCCGCATGCGCTTGATCTCACGCTCGGTTCGGGTACCGACGACCTTCTTGAACATACCAGTGATGGCGTTGAGCATGGCGCACGCTCCAGACGGGAATTCGAGGCCCCCCAAGATAAGGCGTTTCCGCCACCGGTCCACCCTACATCGAGGGATGGAAAGCGTCTCACCACCACAGGGCCGAGCCCAACCCAGAGGACGCCGTACTCCACCGTCGCTGCGCCGAGAATTGGCGGACGCTTCCGGACCGCGCGCGATGGGTTAAGGGGGCGCCGAAACCGGAACGGCGGCCTCGAACCCGAAGGAGCGCCGATCCACTGGACCCGGAGCCTTCCATGCGCATCACGTCCTGTGGCATGACCGACGTAGGGATGAAGCGCACCAACAACGAAGATGCCTACCTGATCAACGACGAGCTGAACCTCTTCGTGGTCTGCGACGGCATGGGCGGACACGTGGGCGGTGAGCTAGCCAGCAGCATCGCGGTGAACACGGTCGAAGAGGTGCTCTCCAACATCGAGGCCGACCCCGCAGCCGAGCTTCCCGACGACCCCATCGAGGCCACCCGCGAGAAGATCCGCTACGCCATCCGGCTTGCCGGCAAGCGCATCTACGAGAAGGCCGTGGCCGAGCCCGAGTTCAAGGGCATGGGCACCACCGCGCTGGTGCTTCTCATCGACTCGGGCAACGCGTTCGTGGCCCACGTGGGCGACTCCCGCGCCTACGTGATCCGCGACGACCTCATCGAGCAGCTCACCGAGGACCACTCGCTGGTCAACGAGAAGGTGCGGGCGGGCGTGCTCACGGTCGAAGAGGCCAAGACCCACAAGCTCCGCAACATCATCACCCGCTCCCTGGGCTACCAGGAAGACGTAGACGTCGACATCCAGGTCCGAGCCATCCGGCGCAACGACAGCTTCATGCTGTGCTCGGACGGCCTGTCCAACCTGGTCGAGACGGCCGAGATGGGCGAAGCCATCCGGTCGGCGTCCCCCCAGGGCGCCGCCCGCGACCTCATCGAGCTGGCCTGCTCCCGTGGCGGTGACGACAACATCACCACCGTCATCTGCCGCGTCGAGGAAGTGCGGTGAGTCAAGGCAGCTCCCCGGATCGCCACGATCGCGGGGGCATCACGGTCTTGCTCGTACCGGACCAGGGCGCGCGCGACGTCCGCCAGCTGCACATTCGAGGGCGGCAGCTGCGACGGGCCAGGTACCTGGGCGCCTTCCTGGCCGTGTTCGCCTTGCTGATCATGGTGTCCGCGGGGCTGCTGTGGAATCGCATCTGGGGCTACGACGATCTGGTGTACGAGAACCTGGTCCTGCGCCAGCGCCTGGAGTCCATCGACCAGCAGCTCGAGCGCGTCGACGACGCCCTGCGCCGCATTCGGCTCTATGACACCCAGATCCGCCACCTCTCCCACGACGCCGACCTGCCAGGCTTCGGCCCAGTGGAGCCGGGCGAGCAAGAGCAGTGGGAGCAGATCTGGGGCGACGATGCCCCTCCCCTCCCCGACGGGCGCCCCGAGCTGCCCAGCCTCGAGGCAGCCGAGTCCGTGCCTGGGTCCGCGGGCGTCGGCAGCGCCGATATCCGACCGACCGAGCTGTGGGCCCTGGCTGTAGAGACCCGCGCTGTTCAGTTGGTGGGGCTGGTGGACGAGATGGAGCCGCGCATGTCCACCATGGTCCAGGACCTGGAAGACTGGCGCTCCTACCGCGCATGCCTGCCCGCCATCTGGCCCGCCTACGGCATGCTCACCTCGGAGTTCGGCTACCGGCGCTCGCCCTTCTCGCGCCGCTGGAAGTTCCACTCGGGCATCGACATCGCCGGCCCCCGCGGCACCCCCATCTTCGCGGTCGCTCCAGGAGTGGTCACGTTCTCCAGCTACAACTCAGGCTACGGGCGCATGATCGAGCTGGACCACGGCCACGGCGTCAAGACCCGCTACGCCCACAACACCTCCCACTTCGTGCGCGAAGGCGACGTGGTGGATGTGGGCGACCGCATCGCCACCATCGGCTCCACAGGCCGCACCACCGGCCCCCACCTGCACTTCGAGCTCACCATCGACGGACAGGCCGTGGACCCCATGGAGTACATGCCCTAGGGTGAAGGTCCCTCATCCGTCACGGCGCCACTCAACGGAGCGAACATTGGAAGTCCTCGAAGCTGCCTTGAAGGCCATGAAGGAGGGTCGCCCGGCCGCGCTGGTCACCGTGGTCGAGACCAAGGGATCCGCGCCTCGCGAGGCTGGCGCCCGCATGGTGGTGTACGCCGACGGCACGGGCGTAGGCACCATCGGTGGTGGCGCGGTCGAGTACGAGGCCCAGAACCTGGCCATGGTCGCCATCGATGAAGGCTTGCCTCGGCGCTACACCCCCAACCTGGCCCAGGACCTGGGCATGGCCTGCGGTGGGATGATGGACATCTTCATCGAGCCGCTGGTCCGCGCCCCACAGCTCGTGATGTTCGGCGCAGGCCACGTGGCCCACGCAGTGGCGCCAGTCGCGCTGCAGCTCGGCTTCCAGGTCACCGTGGTGGACTCCAGGCCCGAGCAGGCCACCTCGAGCCGCTTTCCAGGATGCACGCTCCGGGTCGAGCAGCCAAAGGACGTGGCCACGACCCTGCGCTCTACCCCAGACACCTGGGTGCTCATCGTCACCCACGGTCACGCGCAGGACCTGGACGTGCTGCGCGCCCTGGTGGGCCAGCCCCTGGCCTGGCTGGGTGCCATCGCCAGCAAGCGCAAGGTGGCCAAGTTCTTCGCGACCCTACGGGCCGAGGGCGTGCCACAGGAGCAGCTCGACCGAATCTCCTCGCCGGTGGGGTTGGACATCGGAGCCCAGACTCCAGCGGAGATCGCCATCAGCGTCGCTGCAGAGTGGGTGCGGGTGAGACACGGTGTCGACCGCCCTCCCCTGCCCCTGAGTGCGGGCCGGAGCTGACGCGCGACCTAGGGATGGGCACCACGAAGTGCCCCAGGGCCGCTACTTCGCCAGGTGGTCCGGCAGCGGCTTGAGCGAGGTGATGACCTCGAGCAGCACGTCGAGCTTGAGGGGCTTCTGCACGAAGCCGTCGAAGTTCTCGGCCTGGATGCGCTTCTCGATGAGGGGATCGCGGAACGCGGTGCAGGCGATGACCGGGATGGCCCGGGTGGCCTCGTCCGAGCGCAGCTTGTGCAGCACCTCGAAGCCATCCATGTCGGGCATCATGATGTCCATCAAGATGATGTGGGGCAAGAAGCGAGCAACCGTGAGCCCCGCTGCGAAGCCGCTGGTGGCGACCTCGACCTGAAATCCACCCTTGATGGCGAGGTACTCGCGCACCATCTCGCAGAAGTCTTCCTCGTCGTCCACCACCAGCACCTTCCAGCTGACGGGCTGCTCGGCAGACTGCAGCTCGGGCGGGAGCGGGTAGTTGTGCTCGAAGGCGAACCGAACGAGCTCGTCCTGCGCGATGCGCCGATGCCCACCCGGGGTGCGGTGTGCCTTGAGGAGGTCCTGGTTGACCCAGTTGACCACCGCGGGCGGACTGACCCCGAGCAGCTTCGCGACCTGGAAGGTCGTGAAGTACTGCGGCCCCTGGATTCCGGTCTTCCTTCTGGCCATTCCCCATTCTCCGAGACTGTAGGTATACGCCGTGTGGGAACCTGAACCTTAGCCGCGAGTACGGCGCACAGACATGCGCCTGCCTGGCTGAAGCGGCAGATTAATCACTATAGCTCTCAATACTATTAGGCGAGAGCAGGGCCGACAAAAAAAGAGCCCGCCGTAGGGCGGGCTCGCAGAGAAAGGCGCTGCCTCACTCCATGATGCGGAACCGGAAGAAGGTTTCACCGATGATGACTTCTTCGCCGCCGAACAGGCGCCGCTCGGTGATCAGCTCGCCATTGACCAGCGTTCCGTTCGAGGACTTGTTGTCTTCGATGTAGAAGTTGGAGCCGCGGCGGTAGACCTTGCAGTGGTAGCGCGAGACCTTGCTGTCGTTCTTGATCTGGATGTCGTTGTCGCGGCCGCGACCGATGGTGATGACATCGCCCGTGAAGGGGTAGATCTGCTCTTCGGGGGTGCCCTCCTGGTAGAGGAGCAGCGCCCGGCGGTTGTCTACGCCGTCGTCGCCGGTGGCGATCTCGATCTCGGCGCCTTCGATCTCGGAGGCGCCTTCACCCACGAGGGCAAGCTCGACCTCGCCGCCGTCGTCGCCAAAGCCCAGATCGATCTCGCCGGAGGGCTCGTCGCCCGACCCCTCTGCCGCGTCGAGCTCGACCACTTCGCCTTCGTCGGTGCCGAAGGCCATGGAGACGTCCTCGACCGAGCCGGACACGGACACATGGATGCCTTCCTGCTCATCGATGATGGGCTCGTCGTCGAACTCGGGCTCCATGGGAGCCTCGTCCAGCTCGATTTCGGGCTCGAGGGCGAGCTCGGGCTCGAGCTCGCCGGCGGGCGCAGCCTCGGCCTCGATGAAGATCTCGGGCTCGGCCTCCAGGGCGGGCTCGGGCTCGGCAGCCACGATGCCGGTGTCCTGGTCAGCGCTCGCGGCCAACTCGACCCACTTGTTCATCGCCTCTTCGAGGGTGGTGTACTCAGCGGCGATGGCCTCGAGGCGCTCGGCAGCGACCTCGAGCTCGGCCTTGAGCTCACCGGTAGCCTGCTCGAACTCGTCGTCGGTGAACTCGCCGATCTCCATGCGGAGGGTGAGCTCTTCCATGGTCTCTTCCGAGCCGGCCTTCTTCTCGTCGATGTCGGCGCGCTGGGCGTCGAGGTCGGCCATACCCTCTTGGAACTGGGGCACGAGGGGCAGGATCTGCTCAGCCACCTCCGAGGACTTGATCTCGTGGTCGAGGATGACCTTCTCGACGACCTCGGGCTTGAACTTGTGGGCGTGGGACCGGGCACGGTCGATGTACCCACGGTGCGTGGCGTACTGCTCGAGGTACTCGTTGAACTCCTTGAGGATCGCTTCGGTTTCCATGTACGCGCGTCGCTCCAGCTCGAGGAAGTGTTGGAGGGTGAACGAGGGGTTCTCTACCCACCTGGGAATAGCCGCATCACCTGGACGAAGGCCCAGGGGCACGGGCAGCTAATAAGGGAATGGGCAGGGGCCTGTCAAGCCCGTCTCGACGCAAGCTCCGGTCCGCGGAATCGTTCCCTGGGGCCCCACTGTGGTGGGAGCTCCCAGGTGCACCGCCAGACCCAGCCCGAGGGTGGCCGAGGAGCCTTCTCCAGGCACCAGCGTGGGGAGCAGCGCGAGCTCTGCCCGGGCTCGCCGGCGCTTGGACTCTCGCACGCTGTCGCCAGCGGCCCACACATGCAGCAGGCCCTCGAGCGCCGCCAAGGGCAGCAGGGGCCCGTACTGCTCGTTGACGATCATCACGGCGCCGGCGCCCAGGAACGAGACCTCGAGCAACGAGTAGGCCGCGAAGCCCTTCCAGTCGCCCAGGAGCGCGGGACCGGCCCCCGCCCACAGGGCACTCGAGCAGGCCACGAGAGCAGGGCGCGGGACTCGCACCGCCTGCTCGACGAGCTCCTGGCCCCAGCGCTGGACCCCGAGCAAGAAGGGCTCCGGTGCGTAGGAGACGCCCTCGACCAGAACGGCGACCACCACAGGCAGGGGGACCTCGACCACGCCGTCGTGGGTGGAGACCTGCAGCTTCTCGTCCAGCAGGCCGGCGAAAGCGCCGACATAGTGCTGACCGCCGATGACCTCGACGTCCAACGGGATGCCGCTGCGCATGACCGGGATGGGGACCAGCGTAGTCTCCATCGGGGCAGCGGGCTCCACGGTGGACAGGGCCTGCCCGGGGCTGAGCCCAGGCAGCGCGGCCCCCGCGTCGGCCGAGGCCATGCCCACCACAGAGCAGGCCAGCAGCAGCACTGACAGCGACGCTCTCACACGTAGCCCTCGTGCCGCAGATCCAGGTTGTCGAAGCGCAGGAACTCACCCTTGAACGCCAGCTCGACGGACCCGGTGGGGCCGTGGCGGTTCTTGCCGATGACGATCTCCGCGACGCCCTTCTTCTCGCTCTCTTCCTTGTTGTAGTACTCGTCCCGGTAGATGAAGAGCACCAGGTCGGCGTCCTGCTCGATGGCGCCAGACTCGCGCAGGTCCGCCATCATGGGGCGCTTGTCCGGGCGCAGCTCGACGCCGCGGTTGAGCTGCGCGAGGGAGAGCACCGCGATGTTCAGCTCCTTGGCGAGCCCCTTGAGCCCTCGGCTGATGCCCGAGATGGCCTGCTCCCGGCTCTCCCGGGGACCGCCCGAGCCCTGCATCAGCTGGAGGTAGTCCACCACGATGAGCCCCAGATCAGGGTACTCCGACTTGAGCCTTCGGGCCTTGGATCGCAGCTGGGTGATGGTGAGCCCCGGGGTGTCGTCGATGTGGATGGGCGCTTGGTGGAGGGCCTCCACGGCGTCGGCCAGCTTGGGCCACTCCACGTCCCGGCGCAGGTGACCGGACCGGACGCGGGAGGCGTCGATCTCCTTCTCTGCGCAGAGCATGCGGGTGGCCAGCTGGCCACGGGGCATCTCGAGGGAGAAGACGCCGACGGTGACCTTGCCCTCCATGGCGGCATGCCGGGCGAGGTTCAACGCCAGGGCGGTCTTGCCCATGGCGGGGCGCGCTGCGAGGATGATGAGGTCGCTGCGCTGGAAGCCGCTGAGCTTGTTGTCGAGATCGACGAAGCCGGTGGTGATGCCGGTGACCGAGCCCTTGTGCTCAGCCAGCAGCTGGATGCGCTTCCACTCATCGCCGACCAGCATGGGCAGGGCATGCCAGTCCTTGTTGCCCCGCTTCTGCGAGACCTCGAATACGCTGGACTCGGCGATGTCCAGCAGCTGCTCGAGATCCGACTCGCTGCGCACCGACTCACCGATGTGCTGGGCGACCTCGAGCAGGCGCCGGCGTACCGCCTTCTCGCGCACCAGCTGCGCATAGACCTCCACGTTCTGTGTGGAGGGCACCTGCTCCGGCAGAGAGCTGATGTAGGCCGCGCCGCCGAAGCCCTGCTCGTCTCCGCTCGCGAGCACCCGGTCGATGACCGTGAGCGGATCCGGAGTCTGCCCCTGCTCGGACATCTCGGACAACAAGCGGAACAGCTTGCGATGAGCGTCCCTGTAGAACATGTCCGCATCGACCACCTCGGTGACGGGGTCGAGCAGCTTGGGATCCAGCAGGATGGAGCCGAGGACGGCACGCTCGGCTTCGATGGAGTGGGGCAACGCTGGAGTCGAGTCCATGGAGTCGAAAGCCTGTGCTGAACGTAGAAGCGCCCGGCCACCGCAGCAGCCGGGCGCACACTGACAATGGAGGGGCTACTCGCGGATCACGTATACCTTGAGCTTGGCCTCTACGTCTGCATGGATGCGCACGGAGACGTTGTAGACGCCGATCGTGCGGATGGGCTCCTCGAGGACGATGTCGCGCTTGTCGATCTCGATGCCTTCGGCCGCGAGGGCCTCGGCGATGTCACGGTTGGTGACCGAACCGAACAGCTTGTCCTCTTCGCCCGCGAGGCGCTTGAGCGACACGGCGGTGCCGTTGATGCGATCCGCCTCGACCCGAGCCGCTTCGAGCATGGTCTTGCGCTTGGACTCGGTGATTCGCTGCAGGTGCTCCATCTGGCGCACGTTGCTCTCGGCGGCCTGCATGGCGATGCCGCGGGGGATCAGGAAGTTGAAGGCATAGCCATCGGAGACCTTTACAATGTCACCGATCCGGCCCAGCCCATCGAAGTCCTGCTGAAGGATGACCTTCATCTCGACCTCCTACTCTGCGGCCACGAAGGGCAGCAACGCGATGTGACGGGCGCGCTTGATGGCCAAGGCCATCTCACGCTGGTGGCGGGCGCAGTTGCCAGAGATACGCCGGGGCACGATCTTGCCGCGCTCGGTGATGAAGTACCTCAGGAGCTTGGGATCCTTGTAGTCGATGGTGGTCTTCTTGTCGGCGCAGAACCGGCAGACCTTGCGACGGGAGCGACCTCTTCGCATGGGAGCCTCCTATGACTCGTCGGTATCGGGTGAAAAGCCAACCTCGTCGGAGTCCGAGTCGGCACCACGAGGGGGACGGCGGTCACGATCGCGATCGCGGTCTCCGCGGTCACGGTCGCGATCGCGGTCGCGATCACGGCCACGATCGTCCTCTTCGTCAGCGCTGTCAGCGCTCATGACGGCCTGCCGGTTGGCAGCGGCGAGCTGCCGCTCCTCGAGGTCGACATCCTCGAACAAGCGCACAGTGAGGAAGCGCATGACGTGTGCCTCGATGCGCAGGACGCGCTCGAGCTCGGCGATGCACTCAGCATTCGCGACAAAGCCCATGTGGAAGTAGTTTCCACGGGCCTGCTTCTGGATGGGGTAGGCCAGCTTGCGGACACCCCAGGGGTCGTAGAAGAGCTTGTGGCCCTCGAAGGTACCGATAACGCCGTCGATGCGCTCGGTGATGCGCTGGAGCTCCGGTTCCGGGGTCTCCGGATGGTAGATCAGCGTGGTCTCGTACTCGTGAATAGTCATCGTCCTGGGTTCCTCCACTTGGACGTTGAGGGGGAGGTGCGACGCCGGAAATGGCGCTGAAGCCCCTCCCCGCGGAGGGTGAGCGGGGGTCTCCCGCCCAAGCTTGTGATTAAGAGAGCGCGATGAGCGGAGCGATGACCAGGGCCACCACGCTCATCAGCTTGATGAGAATATTGAGGGAGGGTCCGGCGGTGTCCTTGAAGGGGTCACCCACGGTGTCGCCGACGACGGCGGCGTGGTGCATGTCGGTGCCCTTGCCATAGACCTTGCCGTCCTTGGCGCGGAAGCCGTCTTCGATGGACTTCTTGGCGTTGTCCCAGGCGCCGCCGGCGTTGGACATGAAGATGGCCATGCACACACCGGAGACGGTGACGCCCGCCAGCAGGCCGGCGAGGGCCTCGGGGTCCCAGAAGCCGACGATGACGGGCACGATGATGGCCATCAGGCCGGGCACCATCATGCGCTTGATGGCGGCCTTGGTGGAGATGTCCACGCAGCGGGCGTAGTCGGCCTTGACGCCTTCCTTGCCTTCACGGAGGCCGGGGATCTCGCGGAACTGACGCCGCACTTCCACGATCATCTCCATCGCCGCTTCACCGACGGCCTTCATGGCCATGGAGGAGAAGAGGAAGGGCAGCATGCCGCCCACGAACAGGCCGGCCATGGTGGTGGCCTTGGTGATGTCGATGACGTCGATGTTGGCCTGGGTGCGGTACGCAGAGAACAGGGCCAGGGCGGTCAGCGCCGCGGAACCGATGGCGAAGCCCTTGCCGATGGCGGCGGTGGTGTTGCCCACAGCGTCGAGCTTGTCGGTGCGCTGCCGAACCTCGGGGGCCTGATGGGACATCTCGGCGATGCCACCGGCGTTGTCGGCCACGGGACCGTAGGCATCCACAGCCAGCTGGATGCCGGTGGTGGAGAGCATACCCAGGGCGGCGATGGCGATGCCGTACAGGCCAGCGGCCCAGTAGGCGCCGACGATGCCGACGGAGATGAGCAGCACGGGAGCGGCGGTGGACTGCATGCCCACAGCCAGGCCGGTGATGATGTTGGTGGCCGGGCCGGTCAGGGACTGGTTGGCGATGGAGTTGACGGGGCCGTTGCCCACGGCGCAGTAGTGCTCGGTGATGAGGCCCACCAGCACGCCGACCGCGAGGCCGATGATGGTGGCGCCGAACACGCCGCCCACGCCGATGACGCCGACGGTGCCGCCGACATCCACGCCGCCTTCGGGCCACAGCCATGCAGCGATGAACCAGGTGGCGACGAGCATGAGGCCCGCGGCGCCGAAGGTGCCGAGGTTCAGGGCGACCTGGGGGTTGCCGCCTTCTTTGGTGCGCACGGCGAAGGTGCCCAGGATGGAGGCGACGATGCCGACGGCCGCGAGGACCATGGGCAGCAGGATGGGGCCGATGTCGGCGGTGCCGATGGCGTACCAGGAGCCACCGATGACCATCGCGCCGATGATGGCGCCGATGTAGGACTCGAAGAGGTCCGCGCCCATGCCGGCCACGTCGCCCACATTGTCGCCCACGTTGTCGGCGATGACGGCGGGGTTGCGGGGGTCGTCTTCGGGCAGGCCAGCTTCGACCTTGCCCACCAGGTCGGCGCCGACGTCGGCGGCCTTGGTGTAGATGCCGCCGCCCACGCGGGCGAACAGCGCGATGGACGAGGCGCCCATGGAGAAGCCAGCCAGGACGGAGATGACGCGGCCCATCTGATCGGCCTCGGCGCCAGAGCCCAAGATGGCGGTGTAGAACAGGTAGAGTCCGCCGAGGCCCAGCAGGGCCAGGCCGACCACGGACATGCCCATCACCGCGCCGCCGGAGAAGGCGACCTGCAGGGCTTCGGAGAGGCTGGAGCGAGCGGCCGCGGTGGTGCGGACGTTGGCCGCGGTGGCCACGCGCATACCGATGAAGCCAGCCAGGCCAGAACAGCCAGCGCCGACCACGAAGGAGAGAGAGACCAGCGAAGCCGCGGGACCGATCTGCAAGTAGTTGACGACGCCCAACAGGACGGCGACCACCGCCACGAAGATGGCCAGAACCCTGTACTCGGTGGCCAGGAAGGCCATGGCGCCCTCGCGGATGGCCAGGCCGATCTCCTGCATCTTGGCGTCACCGGGATCCTGTTTGTTGATCCACTGGGTCTTGATGAAGGCATAGATCAGCGCCAGGACGCCAGCCGCAGGCACGAGGTACGCAGCGTACTCCATGATCAGCTCCTTGCCCCTTCGGGGGCGGTGGGGTTCGAAGCCCCATCCTGGACGACAGCGGCGGGCTCGGCGGTGGCCGAGGCGTCGGAGTCGTCCGAGGGGGCAGATTCCTCGCCACTCGCCTTGCTGCGGCGAGGGCGTACATTGAAAGCGTTCATCGCCACTGTCGGGCCATCCGTGATGATGGCCTCGACGGCGTCTGCGCCACGATCGACGACCAGGGGCAGCGCCTGGCGCTCCCCGTCGTCCCACCGGCCCAGGACATAGTCGGCCGCGTCCAGATCGGCCGGCGGCCTGGAGATCCCGAAGCGCACGCGCAGGAACTCGGCGCCGATGTGGCCGTGCAGGTCGCGCAGGCCGTTGTGGCCTCCGTGACCGCCGCCACGCTTGATGCGCAAGGAGCCAAAGGGCAGATCGAGATCATCGTGGACCACCACGACCCGCTCGAGGGGCACATCGTGGAAGCGCTGCAGCGCCCCAGCGGGTTCCCCGGATCGGTTCATGTAGGTCTGGGGCTTGGCCAGCAACACAGCGCTGCGCGCGACGGTGCCACGGATGGTCGAGGCCCCCAGGTGGGACCTCCCGCTGCCCATTCCCCAGCGCCGGGCCACCTCGTCGACGACCAGGAACCCGGCGTTGTGCCGGGTTTCCTCGTACTTGGCGCCTGGGTTGCCCAGTCCGACCACGAGCCACATCACCACACCTCGCAGCGCGAGGCGCTATGCCTCGGCGGGGGCGTCGGTGGCATCGCTGCCCTCCTCGCCCTCGTCGTCCTCTTCCTCGTCTCCGTCGAGCCGCTTGCCCACCACGGAGACCACATTGAAGTTGGACTCGTAGATGATCTCGGCGTTCTCGGGAGCGACGATGTCGTTGACGCGGACGAAGTCGCCAACCTCGAGGGAGGTGACTTCGATCACGATGGAGGCGGGGATGTGGGCTGGCAAGCAGCGCACGTCCAGGGTGCGACGCAGCACATTGAGCTGACCGCCGAGCTTGGTGCCCACGGCCGTGCCCTTGGGCTCGACGCGGACCTTGACCACGAGCTCTTTGTCGGCCACCACCTCGTAGAAGTCCATGTGGCGCAGCCGGCGGCTGACCGGATGGCGCTGGAACTCCTTGATGAGACAGACGCGCTCGACGCCTTCCAGCTCGATGCCGAACAGGGAGTTCCGGTTGCCTTCACGGCGCACCGAAAACTCCAGCTCATCCGGATCGAACGAGAACATCACGGGGTCATTGCCGTCGCGGTACAGCACGGCCGGAACCATGCCGCTGCGGCGGAGCTTGCGGGCGGCACCCTTGCCGGTATCGGTGCGGGGCTCGATGGCCAGCTTGATCACCTGCATCATTCCTCCTGACACAAAGCTGGAGCGCTCACTGCGTCCCGCCCGAGTCGGTGTTTCCGCCGGAGTGGAGAAGGCTCACGCCGTTCTCCCACCTGGCGCCACGTCTCGGACGATGGACCCACAAGGGCCAACGCAGCTTACGGTCGGTCACGATAAATTTCCGAAGCGGGCAGGGCCCGCGAGGGCGCGCCACCTATTCATGGGGCAACCCGGTGTCAAGCCAGCGACGACGAGGGCTCGAATGTGGTCGAGGCCTAGACGAAGAGGCGGCTGACAGAGTCCTGGTAGTGGATGGCCCGCATGGCCTCCCCGAACAGCTCGGCGACGCTGACCACCTGGATCTTGCCGCAGTCGCGCGCCTCGACCGTCAGGGGAATGGTGTCGCCGACAACGATGCGCTCGAGCCTGCTCTCGCGGATGCGCTTGATGGCCGGCCCCGAGAAGACGGGGTGGGTGCAGCAGGCGATGATGCTCGAGGCACCGTTTTCGTGCAGGGCGCCGGCCGCGTTGCAGAGCGTGCCCGCGGTGTCGACCATGTCGTCCAGGATGATGCAGTGCTTGTCCTTCACGTCGCCGATGACGTGCATGACCTTGGCCTCGTTCGGGCCGCTGCGACGCTTGTCGATGATGGCCAGGTCGGCACGGAGCGCCTTGGCGTAGGAGCGCGCACGCTCGGCGCCGCCTGCGTCGGGGGAGACGATGACCTTGTCGAGGCCATGGGTCTCTCGCGCCAGAAAGTCCACCAGCCGCGGCTTGGCGTAGAGGTTGTCCACGGGGATGTCGAAGAAGCCCTGGATCTGGCCCGCATGCAGGTCCATGGTGAGGACCCGCTGGACGCCGGCAGCGGCCAGGAGATCGGCCACGAGCTTGGCGGAGATGGGGGCGCGCGGCGCGACCTTGCGATCCTGGCGGGCGTAGCCGTAGTAAGGCATCACGGCGGTGATGCGGCCAGCGCTGGAGCGCTTGCAGGCATCGACCATGATCAGCAGCTCCATGAGGTGGTCGTTGGCCGGCGCGCAGGTGGGCTGCACCAGGTAGACGTCGCGCCCGCGGACGTTTTCATGGATCTCGACGTTGATCTCGCCGTCCGAGAACCGGGAGATGCGCGCCTGCCCCAGGGAGACCCCCAGATAGTCGGCGATCTTCTCGGCGATGACGGGGTTGCCGTTGCCGGCCAGGATCTTCAGCTCACCGTACATGGTTCCCTCGGTGCGCGCGGGCGCTGGGAAAGGGGGTTGGGGCGGTAGGATTCGAACCCACGAATGTCGGGACCAAAACCCGATGACTTACCACTTGTCGACGCCCCAAGAGGCCTGGCGATGGCCTAAGTACAAGGCGCCGCGCCCAGTGGCAAGCTTCCGAGGCAGCTCGTTCGCATCTCGAGCCTGGACACCTTGGATAGTAACCGGCAATTGCGGGTTTACGGAGACGCGCCGACGATGGACGCGTAGCGCTCGTCGCCGCCGAGGAGCTCGAGATCAGGCTCGGCGCGCAGGCGAACGGCCACACCAGGCCCTCCGATCTCGGCCGCCCGCTCGAGCAGGACCACCGCCTGCTCCGGCTCGGTCGCTGCCAGCATGGTGGCCAGCACCACGCAGGACTCCACCATGCAAGCGCCGGCCTGTTCGCCCGAGCACCCCTCGAGCACGGCCCGGGCGCGCGCGACCGCTTCTTCGAGCCTGCCCTCGGCCCTGGCGCGGCGGGCGAGGTCCAACCCGGCGATGGCCGCGGTGAGGCCGCCCAGCTCGGAGACCCGCTCGAGGAGCAGGGCGCTCTCGTGGCGCTCACCCCGTGCCTCGAGCAAGCGCGCGAGGTTGAGCGGTGGGTAGGGAGCGGCGGGATCCAGCTCCATGGCGCGGCGGAAGGCCAGCTCGGCCAGCTGCTCCTCGCCGTCGAGGGCGTGCAGCCGACCGGTGTTGTTGTGCCAGTTGGGGTCCTGGGCGAAGTGATCGGCGCAGGCGCGGAAGCGTCGCCAGGCGTCCGCGGCGTCCCGCTCCCGCTCCCCTTGCATGACCTGAGCCAGCGCGCGCTCGAGGGCCATGGTGCCCAGCATGAATGCAGCCTGGGGCTGCTCGGCCAGGGGCTCCAGGATCTGCATCGCCAGGTCGCGTCGGCCCACCGCGGCACAGGCCCGCCCCCCCTCGACACCGCCCCCGCCCGCCTGGACGAAGGCGTCGCAGGCGCTGGCCCCATCCCCCAACACGACGAAGATCCTGGCCGCCTCGAGCACATGGATCTCGGTGACCTCGGGAGAGATGAGCAGGTTGCCCAGGGTGCGCTCGACTACCACCCGGTTGTCCTCGGCCAGTGCCGAGGCCGCCAGCCCCAGCATGGCCGCAGGATCCTGAGGAGCCCGCATCAGCGCCTCGGCGCATATGGAAGCATCGGGGGTGCCCGCGGCCAGCAGCGCTCCGCAGTGGTTGACCCACAGCGCGGCGTCCCCCCCGAGGCGAGCACCGGTGGCGAAGGCCTGGGCGGCGGCGGCCGGGAGCCCAGCCGCCATCGACAGCAGGCCCTGGGCCATAAAGCCATCGGGAGTCCAGGCGCCCTGGGGCACCGCCGCGAGCTCGACGGCGGCAGCCTCGTGCTGGCCGGTCCCCGAGAGCGCCCGGGCCAGGCGGAGCCGCCGCTCAGGCTCGAGCTCGGCGCAGGCCTGGTAGTGGGCGATGGCTTGCTCTAGGTCGCCGCGCTCCCACGCTCGATCGCCGGCCGAGCCTGGACCGCAGGCCACGAGCAGCGACCCCGCGCAGAGCCCAGCGAGCACGGTACTGAGGAGGGTGCGCAAGGTGCCGCCTCGCAGACAGTGGACGACCTTTCTATCCCGACCGGCCAGCACTCGCTCCCTTGTCGTCGAACCAGCTTTCCATTACGGAACGCGACGAGGCGCCCAAGATGTACAACGCCGCCTCCCCCCCCGGGGGCTTCTCCCATGCCCCCCACCTCCCTCGCATCCCGGAGCTCACGTGGAGCAGAACTTAGCTGTCTTGATCGACTTCGAGAACATCGCGGCCGGCGTAGACAAAGAGAAGCTCGGCAAAGTCGACATCGCGTCCATTCTTCGTCGCCTCAAGGTTCGCGGTCGCATCGTCACCGCGCGTTCCTACGCAGACTGGGGCCGCTTCGCGAAGTTCAAGACGCCGCTGCTCGAGCAGGGCGTGACCATGGTCGAGCTGACCTCCCACGGGCGCAACGACAAGAACCGCGCAGACATCGCCTTGGTGGTCGACGCGATGGAGCTCGCCTTCACGCGCGACTACATCGACACCTTCGTGATCATCTCCGGAGACTCCGACTTCACGCCCCTGGCGCTGCGTCTCAAGGAGCTCAACAAGCGCGTCATCGGCGTCGGCACCCGCGGCTCCACCTCCAAACTGCTGGTCCAGGCCACCGACGAGTTCATCTTCTACGACAGCCTGATCAAGAAGCAGGAGCAACTTCAGCAGTCCAGCCGTGGTGACAACGGCGGCCGACGCCGCGAGCGGGATCGCGACCGCGACCGCGAACGCGAGGCCGACCCCAGCCCTGCAGAGGGTGGGCTCGACAAAGACCAGGCCTTCGCGCTCCTCAGTGAGGCCATCGAGGGCCTGCGACAGGACACCGAGGGCTGGGTGCTGGCCAGCATCGTCAAGTCAGCCATGACGCGCCGCGAGCCAGCCTTCAGCGAGAACGACCTTGGCTTCTCCAGCTTCGGCCGCTTTCTCGAGGCTGGCAAGAAGCTCGGCCTCGTCGCCATCCGTCGCGACGAGCGCTCTGGCGGCTACGCCGTGGACATCGCTGGCGATCACCCCCACGAGGACGAGCTACCGACCGCGGCCTCGCAGCCCACGCGCTCCCGCGAGCCCGACGCCCCGGGCCTGCCGTCCCTGGGGCGCGAGGCCAGCGTGCTCCGCGAGGCCCTCGCCGGCGAAGGCCTCGATCCCCTCAGCCGCAGCGTCCGTGCCCGCCTGGTAGGCCTGGTCATCGACCTGGTGCTCGAGCGCAAGGAACGCCGGCGCCGCACCAACATGCACACCCTGCGGTCCGAGATCGTCCGCCGCGTCAAGCAGAGCGATGACAGCGCGCTCACGGCCAACCGGGCCCGCGCCGTGATGCGAGCCCTCCGCGAAGCGGGCGCCTTCCTTCATGCCGATGGCACTCCAGTCCGCTCCGAGGGGGCGCACTTCTCCCTGCAGACCGAGGAGATCGATCCGATCCTCGATCTGATGGACGTGTGCTACCTCCGCGAGCTCGCCAACCTCGGGCTCGAGGAGCCTCCGTCCTCTGGGGCCCTGGCCGAGCTGCTGCTCGACGACAGCAGCGCCGGGCAGCGCATCGAAGAGCTGCTCGCATGGATCAGCTTCGAGGCCGACATCCCCGAAGACGCCGAGCTCCAGCCCACCGATCAGAGCGCCGGCCCCGACGAGACCGAGCAGGCCGACACCGAGCAGGCCGACACCGAGCAGGCCGACACCGAGCAGGCCGAGCAGACCCTGTCCGAAGAGTAGGCGCCCCCTCTGGGAGTTGCACGCAGAGCACCCTGGGCCCGCACAGCGGGCCCGGGGGGCGGCTGCGACCGTGGCTACTCGGCGCCGGGCTGCGCGGAAGTGGGCAGCAGGATGTAGCCTTCGTACAGGTCGCCCAGGAACGCGCAGTCTTCGGGACCGCGCAGGTCCAGGAAGGCGGAGACGTAGGCGCACATGACCGCTTCGATCTTGTCCTCGAGCTCGCCCAGGCGGGTGCCGTTGAGGCCTCCCAGATCCCGCTCGAGCAGGCCGCGGAGGGCAGGACTGCTGGTGAGCGCGGGGACGGCCTCGGGCAGGTGCAGCGACAGCAGCTCGCGGTAGCGGGCCACCGCATCCTTGCGGGCGCCGATGGGGCCGTGCTTGAGCCGGATGGGCCGCTCGAGGTTGAACAACAACACCTGAGCCGGCTGGGTGAAGGTCTCGATGACCCGATCCCCCTCGGCCTGCGGATCTGGATCGAAGCCCATGCGCATCATGGCGCGACCCATGGTGCGGGGATGCCCCGCAGCGACGATGTTCACCTGGTGATCGTCGATCTGGTGCCGAGCGAAGTGCTGGTTGATGAGCTCGTCGCAGCCGCGGCGGCCGCTGCTGTTCTCGACGATGATGGGCGCGTTCACGGACATGATGGCGCCATGGCGGCCGCGGTTGCGGGCGATCCATCCCAACACGTCTTCGTGGGTGCGGAGGTGGGCGGTGGAGACCAGGCGGACGCTGCCATCGTCCATCGGCTCCATGACTGCGCCCCCCGAGCTGTTGCGGGGAGCCCAGGCCAGATCGAGCCCCAAGTAGCGAATCTTCTTCAAGCGGATACCCCTCTGATGAGCGTTGAGGCGCCCATTGGACGCCCCTGTGGGGAGACTTCGGGTCCCGCCGTAGGGCGGGGTCCTGCTTCACTAACAGCTTTCGCGACGGCTGGCCGGATCGAGAAAACAGCGCCGATCAGAGCTCAGGTGCGGCGCTCGGCCTCGAGGGCCCAGCGCATGGCCGCCTGACTCGAGACGTGCCGCAGCAGGAGTGAACCCGCCCCGTCGCGCAGGTCCATGGCGATCCCCACGGCCTCCGCCCAGGCTTCCTCGCCGCCCTGCACATGCAGGGCCCGCAGCAGCACCGGCTTGTCGCCAGCCTGGCGGGCCACCTTCACCGCTGCGCTCACCGCGGCCGCGTCACCGACGATCTCGGCACCGGCCAACAACAGACGCGCCATGTAGTGACGCGCCTTGACCTTCTCGAGCACGTCCAGGGCATCCTCGAGGGGGTGCGCGCTGGCGGTCAGCACCCCGGTCATGCCCTCTCCATAGGCGGCGATGACGGCGTGGCCGAGCTTCCGCGCCAGGTCGGTGGCCTGGTCGAAGGAGGCCAGGGCCGCCTGCCGGTCACCGGAAAGGAAGCGCAGCTCACCAGCGGTGACGTGGTGCGCCAGCCGCGTGTTGACGTCGGCGCGTGGCTCGCGGGCTGCACGGAAGCGTCGAAGGAGCTTCTGGGCACCCTGGAGATCGCCCGCGGCGAGGTGCACCCGCGCCCGCCCTACCCCCATGCGAGCCTCGAGGTAGGGATGTCCCAGGGCACGGGCCGTGCGCATGGCATGGTCCAGCAGCTCGATGGCCTCACCCAGGCGGCCCTGGGCACAACGGATCCCAGCCAGCTGGAAGCGCAAGCAGCAAGTGGCAGGACTCGGCTGCCTCTCTTCCTTGTTGGCGAGAGTGTCATCGAGAAATCGCCCGGCTTGATCGGCGCGACCGCCGAAGCCGTGGACGAGCGCCATGCCGCAGTGGATCCGCGTGAGCAGCTCGGGTTCACCGGCAGCCTCGGCCTGGCGCGCGGCCGCCTGCAGGCGATCGAGTGCGCTGCGCTCGGACCCGCGATGGAACGAACAGGTGCCCTTGAGGAAGAGCAACCAGCCGCTCGCGAGCGGGTCGGGCTCGCCCAGGGCGAAGATCTTCTCGGCCTCGAGGGTGAGCGCTTCGCAGCGGATGCCAGAGCCGGTCTCGAGCTGAACCCTGGCCAGGCCGAGGGTGGCCCAGCCCACCAGAGGCTGCTCGCCGCCCTCACGGGCCAGCTGGCGAGCCGCGACGAAGGCCACCCTGGCGTCCTCGAGCCGGCCATCACGCAGCATCAACCGACCGCGGAGCAGCGCGACCTCGGCGTTGAGGATGGAGTCCTCGGGCGGCTGCTCGGCCAGGTGATCGAGGATCACCCGCGTGCGCACCACCTCGCCCAGGAACAGCGCCTTGTTGCCCAGGGTGAGCAGCTCGCTGACCTTCCCCTCACCGTCAGCCCCGAGCACCGCGTGCAGCGCCAGCGCCTCGTCCCGCCACGGGCTGGAGGCGTAGGCCTCGAGCGCGGCGGCCAGGGAGCAGTGGATGGCGCGCTGTCGCTCGGCCGGGAGTGACTCGTGCAGCAGCGCCGTGAGGGCGGGACGCCGGATGGAGATCCAGTCATCATCGGGCGCGCTGCGCTGGGACGCCAACCCCAGCCGGAGCAGGTTGTGGACGTCCAGCCCCGCCCGATCTACATCCGAGGCGACGATCAACAGGTCCATGGGCACCGGCCCCCCGGCGACGGCGAGCACCTCGAGCACCCGCTGGCTGCCGCGCGGCAAGTCCGCGAGCGCCTGCCGGAACAGCGGCCTGAGCCCGAACGAGCCCACATGGGCGGGGCTGGCGTCGAGGGTCCACTGGGGCTCTCCATCGTCATCCAGGCCCTCGCAGCGCAGCGCGCCGCGACCGTGCAGCTCCCGCACGGCCTGGACCACCAGCGCCGGAAGCCCGCCCGTCTCGCGGTGGAGCATCCCCGCCAGGTTGGCCGGGGGCGAGGAGCTGCCGAGCATCCGCGCCACCAAGCTGGAGACCTCTTCGCGCTCGAGGCTGCGCAGGGCGAGCTCGCGGCCTGGCAAGCCGGGCTGTGCGAACAGGGCGGTGGTGACCACCGACGCGCCAGGGGCGACCGCCAGCAGGACCGGAAGCAGCTCGAGGTCTTCGGGCGTGACGAGGTGGAGGTCTTCGAGCAGCAGCAGGAAGGGCCCCTCGGCCGCCATCTGGATCAGCCCCTCGCGCACGGGCTCGAGCTGCGCCAAGACCGTGTCACCGAGGATCAGGGAGAGCGCGTTGGCGAGCTGCGGGAGCAGGTGGCGCTGGACCCCCCAGGGCCTGAAGCGCAGCGCCATGCACTCGAGGCCGGCGTCGTGGGCCAGCTGCAGCGCCATGCGCGCCACTCGGCCCGTGCCCGCGCCGATCTCGCCCACGATGTGCACCACCCCCGCGCCGTCGATCACGGCCTCGATGGCGCCCCGGGCAGCCCAGCGGCCCACCAGCGGGGGGGCGCGCAGCTCGTTGTGCCCACCCTCGCGGCCGGTGAGCAGTGCGGCGGCGATGCCGGCGGAGGATGGGCGCGCTGAAGGGTCGCGCGCCATCAGCTGGTGGATGAAGTCCATCAGCCGGATCGGCGCATCCCTAACCCGCTCGGCCAGGGGCTGAGCCCCACCGGCGCGGTGGGCTCGGAGGTAGCCGGCGGTGCCCCGCGCCGAGTAGGGGCGGCGACCGCACAGCGCCTCGTAGAGCGTGATGCCCAGGGAGTAGAGGTCGCTGCGGGGGTCGACCTCTGCGCCGGCGATCTGCTCGGGCGCCATGTAAGCGTAGGTGCCCATCACGTCGCCGAGGGTGGTGGTGAAGGGATCCTCGGGGTCCATGGCCAGCCCGAGGTCCATCAGCATCACCCTGCCGTCACGGCAGAGGAAGATGTTGGAGGACTTGATGTCCCGATGGATCACGCCGCGGTGGTGAAGGAAGCCCGAGACGCGCAGCATGGCGAGGGCCACCGCGAAGACATCGTCCGGCGGCAGGGGGCCCGACTGGCTGAGGCGCTCCGACAAGGTGCAGCCCTCGAGCAGCTCGAGCACCAACGCCGGCCGGGGCTCCTCGAGCACCTCGTAGCAGAGCGGGAGCCCGTCGTGAGCCAGGCGCTGGAGCAGGTAGCCCTCACGCAGGAAGCGCCGGACATTGGCCCGGGAACGCTCGGGATCGCGCAGGATCTTGACGGCTACGATGCGGCCATCGGCCTCCGAGACCGCGCGGTATACATCGGCGATCCCCCCCGACCCGAGGAACTCGTCTATCGCGAAGCCGGTGACCTCTGTGTTCACGCCACGGACATATCCCGCCCACGGTCCGCCCGCCCCGCGTGGCAGGACGGCGAGACACCCACAGCCAGCGCCGGGCTAGAAGATGCCCATCGTCCCCGGAAAGCCCAGGTCGACCCCTAGCATGGAGGTCCAGCCATCTTCGCCATGGACCACGAGCACGCGCAAGCTGCTCCCGGCCATGCCGACGGCGACGACGCCTCCTGGCCGAAGGGCGGTGGGGGCGGCCCAGAGGTGGATGGCGTCTTCGTCGATCTGGGCCTGCACGCCCTCGATGAGCAGGCAGGCGCCACCGAGATCGAAGGTCGTGCTCCAGCGCCCTCGGCCAGCTCGAAGGCGCAGGCTGGTGGCCAGCTCGCCAGCAGCCCAGGACGAGGAGCCCAGGGACAGGGCGGTCCAGCGCTGGCTGATGGGAAAGAGCAGGCCAGCCCGAACCAGCACCCGATCCCTGAGTCCGAGCTGGAGAGCGGCGCCGAGGGAGGGCGCAGCGTGGATGTCCATTCCCTGAAGCGCCACCACCGAGGCGCCCCAGGTGCCGCCCAGCGCCGCCTTGGTCGGCTCGTCCTCCAGGGCCGCCAGACCTTGGGCAGGCGTGATGAAGGCCACGTTGTCGCCGGACAGCCTGCGGCTGGCGATGCCCACGATCCGACCAATCTGGTCCACGACGGGCCCACCGGAGTTTCCCGGGTTGAGCGCCGCATCGATCTGCACCAGGCGGTCCCCGACACCGCTCACCACACCGCGACTGGCGCTCCACTGGAGGGTCCCGGCCAGCAGCGGGCTGGAGTCCGCCTGGGGTGCAAACGGATGCCCAAGGGCCCAGACCGTCTCACCCCGCTGGGCGGACGCTTCGCGCACCGCGAGGAAGGGCCGGCCCGCGAGCTCGGGCGCCTCCAGCAGCGCGAGATCCTCACGGGGTGCGGTGGCCACAACCCGCGCCAGCACCTGCTGTCCATCCCGTGTGGTGAGCTGGGGACGTCTACCGCTCGCGATGCAGTGGTAGGCGGTGGCCACGGTGCCCTGGTCGTCGATCAACACGGCTGAGCACCAGGCCGAGCCGGTGACCAGCACCAGCACGCTGTCCAGCCAGGCTTCCACCGGCGCGTCGGGCATGGCGGCCTGCGAGGCGGCCTGCGGGGCGGCGCCTGCGTTGGAGCATAAGAACAGAGCGCAGGCGAAGAGCAGGGACAGCGGGGGCATGGCTGTCTCCTATCACCGGCGGAGCCCGCCGTTGACGGATAAGTGTCCCCGACCACGAGAGGACACGAGGCCCCCATGCTGCGTTCATTCATCCCGCTGCTGGTGCTCATCCTCACCCTGACGATGGGCAGCACGGCCTGCGAGACGGCCCCCGCGCCCGCTCCCGCAGAGCCGCCATCCACCCCACAGCCCCTCCAGCAAGCCCCCGCGCCGGATCCCACTCCAGCCGTGACGCCCAGCATCGCCATCACCGCCACCCCATCCCCCGGGGCCAGCGGGGATCGCATGGCCGCACGCCACATCCTGGTGGCCCACGAAGCCGCCGCGCACCGCCCAATGCACGTGCACCGCAGCGCCTCCGCAGCACGGGCCAAGGCCGAGGATCTCGAGGCTCGGCTGGCCCGGGGCGAAGACTTCGCGGAGCTGGCCAAGGCAGAGTCCGACTGCACCACCAGTGCCCGAGGGGGGTTCCTGGGGGGCTTCGACCGGGGCACCATGGAACCAGCCTTCGAGGACGCGGCCTTCGCCCTGGCCGAGGGTCAGACCAGCGGGGTCGTGGAGAGCCCGTTCGGCTTCCACATCATCCTCCGTGAGCCTCTGATGGAGATCCGGGTCGAGCAGATCCTGGTGGGCTTCGCGGGCAGCCAGGGCGACCGCACGGGACGGGCCAGAGAGCAGGCGCTGGCCATCGCTCAGGCGGCCAGGGAGCGCCTGGATGGCGGCGAAGCCTTCGGGTCTGTGGCCGCCGAGCTCTCCGACGGCGCCGCCGGCCTCCGGGGCGGCGACCTGGGATGGTTCACCCGCGGCCAGTTCCTGCCAGACTGGGAAGACCAAGCCTTCGCCCTCGAGCCCGGGGCCACCGCGGGCCCCTTCGAGACAGGGGCTGGCTACCACGTCATCCGGCGGGTGGACTGACGATCGGCGCTACAACGCGGCCTGGACCTCGGTGCGGATCTGGGCGTCGTCGGTGGGGACGATCTGGTCGTTCAACAGCCGCATGTCGCGGCCGATGAGCTGCAGCCGCGGGAAGCCCTCGGCGCCGACCACCTGTGCGGCGATGCCCGCGTCATCGGCCAACACAGGCGCGGTGATCCCGAAGTAGTCGGCCCAGCTCTGGAGCACATCCACCGTAGGCACCGCGCCCTCGTTGTCCTGGGACAACAGCGTGATGTACATGAAGCCGTCGTCGGCGAACTCGAGCCAGGTCTCGTCCACATCCTGAGCCAAGGTCTGGCAGACCGCACACCAATAGGTAGAGTGGTCCAGCACGATCACCTGACCGTAGAACTGCCAGAGGGACACCTCGGCGCCAAACTGATCCATCAGCCGGAAGTCGGGCACCACGTCGCCCACATGCCAGCCATCGCCCTCGAGCCCCTGGGGGGGCTCGCCCATGGACCAGCCGTTGTCCGGGGCATCCCAGCTCCACTCGCCGCTCCCGGTGTCGGGGGGGCTGTAGAGGTGGGGGGTGCAGGCCACCAACAGGGCGAGGAGCGGAAAGGGCATCGGGACCTCCGGCGCTGCAGTGTATCCCCAGCTCGTGTGAATCCGCACCCCGTTGCTCCCTCTGGCCCTCCGCGCGGGGCCGCTCGAGTTAGTCGCCCGGCGCGTCGATGGGGGCCTTCCACTCCCCCGCGCCGTGGATAACTTGCCCGCCATGACCACCACGCCTCCCCTCACTCGCGATCTGCTCCTCGACCGGTTCCACGGCTATGGCCAGCCCAGCGAGCGGTGGCTCGTCGGAGGTGAGTTCGAGCGCCAGGCCCTCAGACCCGACGGCAGCCCCGTCGGCTTCTTCGAGCCCCACGGCATCCAGGATCTGCTCACGGCCCTTGGCGCCCGCAACGGCTGGCGTGAGGTGCGCGAGAACAGCAAGCTCATCGGCCTGTGCGGCAAGCCCTCCCCCACCCTCCAGGGCCCCTGCGTCACCCTCGAGCCCGGGGGGCAGGTGGAGCTGTCAGGCTCTCCCCATCGCAGCCTGTTGGCCCTCCGCGACGAGCTCTGCGCCTTCAACGACGATCTGCTCGCCATCGCCGAGGATCGTCCAGTGCACTGGGTGGCCTGCGGCTACAGCCCCATCACGACCATCGAGGCCATCAGCTGGGTGCCCAAGAGCCGCTACGCGGTGATGCGCGAGTACCTGCCGAAGCAAGGCGACCTGGCGCACCACATGATGAAGGCCACCTGCGCGGTGCAGGCCAACTACGACTACGCCGACGAGCTCGACTGCGCCCGCAAGGTCCAGGCGGTGGCGCGCATCGCCCCCCTGGTCACCGCCATCTTCGCCAACAGCCCCCTGCGCCAGGGGCGAGAGACCGGCTTCCAGTCCTATCGGGCCCACATCTGGACCCGCACCGATCCCGATCGCTGCGGTATCCCGCAGTGGCTCGTGGGCGACTACAGCCACGAGCGCTGGCTGGACTACCTGCTGCAGGTCCCCATGATGTTCGTCCGCATCGCCGGTGAGCACCTGCCGGCGCACGGGCGGACCTTCGGAGAGTTCATGGAGCGTGGCTTCGACGGCCACCACCCGACCATGGAGGACTGGGAGCTCCACCAGACCAGCGTCTTCCCTGAGCTGCGGGTCAAGCACACCCTCGAGGTCCGGGGCATCGACTGCGTCCAGCCCCCCCTGGCCCTGGGTGCCTGCGCCCTGTACACCGGGCTGCTCTACGATGACGGCGCCCTGGACGGCTGCATCCGGCTGGGCGCCGAGCTCGCCGCGCACGGCAGCGCGGCCGATCTCTTGGACCGCGCCGCGCGCCGGGGGCTGGAGGCCCAGGCGGGACGCAGCTTCGCCAGCTGGGCCGAGGATCTGGTGGCCTTGGCTTACGCGGGCCTCGAAGCCCACGAGCCAGGGGCCACAGCCCTGCTCGACCCCGTGGCCGCGCAGGTCCGCAGCGGCCGCAGCCCCGCCAGGGACATCCTCGACGCCTGGCGCAGGGACCCGCGACCCGAGGCGCTAATCGACTTCATCAGCCTGCACTAGGCCGGCTTTCACCAGGTGGTCCATGGCCTGCTCGGCCGCGAGGGCCTCCGCCACCTTGATGGAGCCACCCCGCCCGCGGCCCAAGACCTCGGGCTCTGCATCCTTGCCCAGCATCAGTGAGACCTCGGCATGGAACACCGGCTCATGGGGCGGCCCCTCCCGGCCGACGATCTCATAGACAGGGAGCTGCTTCCACCCGGACTGCGCCGCCTCCTGCAGGCGGGTCTTGGGGGACAGCTGCGGGGGCTGATCGCGGTCGGCCGTGCTCATCCAGGGCAACAGAACCCGCTGGACCGCAGCGTAGCCCCCATCGAGGAAGATCGCTCCGATCACAGCCTCGAAGGCGTCCTCGAGCAGCTTGGCCTCACCCCGAGCGGCCTGACACTCGGTGACGTTCCCGATGAGCAACAGTGCGCGATCTGCCAGACCCCAGGCTCGCGCCTGCACCGCCTGCTCCGAGCCCTGGACCAGGTGTCGCCGCCGCCGGGTGAGCTCACCCTCACTCGCACCGGGGTGGGTCCCGAAGAGATGCTCCGTGACCACAAGATAGAGGACCCCATCGCCCAGGAACTCCAGGCGCTCGTAGTCCTCGAGGACGCCTGCGCTGTCGTACCGGCCCTCGTCGTGCGCCCGACTCCGGTGGGTGAGGGCCCGCTCCAGCAGGGCCGGCTCCACGAATCGATAGCCCAGGTGTCGCTGCAGCTCGTCGAGCAAGCGCTGGCGTTGTTCGGCTCCACTCATGGCGCGGCCTCCTGCCCAGGCGCCAAGGGCACGGGCTCGGGCCCTTCTATCCCATCGATGCCGAGATAGGGCCGCAGCCGGTCGACGGTGTGCTGGCCTATCCCGGACACGCGCACCAGCTCGTCCACCGAGCCGAAGGGGCCGCGGGCCCTTCGGTCCTCGATGATCGCCAGGGCCTTGCTGGGCCCGATGCCCGGCAGCTGCTGCAGCAGCAGTGAGTCCGCGGTGTTGGGATCCACGGGGAGCCCCACCAGCAGCCGGTCCTCGGCCAGCCAGACCCGCGCGGCGCCGCCAGGCAGCAGCAGCACTCGGTAGCCATGGTGCACGGGCAGGTCCACGAACGGGTCGGTGATGGCCCCCGACACCGCCCCCGCCGCCAGGAAGGCGTCCCGCACGGTGGCCCCCTCGGGAAGCTCGTAGATGCCGGGATCAGGCACCGCCCCCTGCACCTCGACCAGCATCCCGGGAGCGGCGGGCGCGCGGGCCTGCCACAAGCCGCGGAGCACCAGGCCCGAGCTCACCAGCAGGAGCAACACCACCAGAGCGCGTAGACGCCGCACCAGATCCGCGGCGCTGCGCGGGCGAGCGCCGAAGGCCGCGCTCGGGGCCTGGGAGGGCCCCCCTGATCCGAAGGCTCCACGCGGTTCAGCTGGGGGCATGGATCAGCGCCTCGAGCGGCGCGTGGGTGGGCCCGGTCGCGATCAGCCGAAGCTCGCGCTGATCGGGGCAGCCCGTGAGCCAGCGAAGCTCCACCCGGAGGTGATCGTCTGGCAGCAGGCCGGGCAGCAGGTCGGCCCACTCCACCAGCGCGACGGCGCCGGAGGCCAGGGCCTCGGGCAGGCCCGCGTGCTCGGCCTCGTCCTCGTCGCAGAGACGGTAGATGTCAGCGTGGACCAGGGGCAAGCGCCCCCCGTCGTGCACCCTCATCAGCACGAAGGTGGGGCTGGTGACCAGGCCGGGGACGCCGAGCCCATGCCCGACCCCCTGGGCCAGCAGGGTCTTGCCCACCCCCAGATCACCCACCAGGGCGATGACCGTGCCCGGAAACGCAGCGGCACCCAGGCGCTCTCCCAGGGCTCGGGTCTGCTCCGGCGAGGTGGTGCGAACCATCTGCATGTCGGACCTATCGGTGCAGCGCGAACCAGCGTGCCGGCTCGCCGCTGATGAGCACGCCCGCCTGGCCGCCACGGGTGGCGATCACTGCACCGCCCGCCTCGCCGATCTGGCCCACAGGCAGATCCTGCCAGCCCAGTCCGTCGCGCACCAGCACATGCGCCCAGGTGGACCCGGTGGCGAGCAACCAGGCATCGGCGCCTGAGCCCATGGCCTGGATCTGCCGAACGGTGAACTCGCCGTCGAAAGAGGCGATGGTGCGCGCCTGCTGCCACCCCTCGCCCTGGTGAAGGCGCAGCCGCGCGACGCCCTCGGTGCCGTAGCGGTAGTGCCAGCCGTCTCCAACCAGCAGCTCCTGGCCCCCTTCGTCGTCCAGATCGACCAGCAAGAGGGAGCGCACCCCCCGCAGGGTGGGCACCACCGTGGAGCTCTCGCCCACGCGCAGGGTGAGGTCGCCGTCCGACCGAGGCTCGTCGCCATAGATGCGCCCGACCAGCACGCCCTGGGCCGTGGGAAGCTGGCGTGTGGCAAGGGCGCCGAGCTGCTGCGGTTCGAAGGTCCAGGCCCCGTCGGCCCCGGCGCGCAGCCAGCCGCCCTCGACCTGCTTGCCATCGGCGAACGTCGCCATGTACGCGCCGGAGTCGATGACACGCAGCTCGGTGATCTGGTTGCGCTCGCCGTCACGCTCCCAGATCGAGCGCGCTCCGTCGCGATCGATGAGCCAGACCTGAGCCGCGGCCCGGGGCATTCCCCGCCCCATGCCACAGCCCAGCAGGATCTCCTCGACCCCGTCGGCATCGACATCGCCCCGCGCCACCACCTGCGCCAGGGCCCCCAGATCCTGCTCGTGGCCGTCCCACCGGGCGATGCTGCCCTGGACCAGGACCAGGCTGTCCTCGCCATCGCCGTCCAGATCCCCTGCGGCCACGGCGTCGGCCGCGCCTAGGTCCACGGCGACGCCCAACGAAGCGGGCCCCTGGAGAGGGCCCGGCTCGCTACAGGCCAACAGAAACAGCAGCGCGGCGATCATGGGGAGGTATCTAACCCCCCTCCACCAGGCGGATGATCTCGTCGAAGCAGCTGGTGTAGTCCATGCGGTTGTAGTGGACCACGGTCATGGTCTCGTCAAGCAACAGCACGGTGGGGAAGCCGTAGACGCTGACATGGTTCGGCATGACCTGCGCCTCGTCGGCGAGCACGGGGATGAGCTCGTGGGGGAACGAGCTGTCCCATGTGGCCGCGACGCTCTGGGTGGGGGGGCCGCCCATGGCGTTCTCGCTCAGGATGGTCACCCACTGGACAGTGCCGTCATCGACGTAGTCCACCATCTGGCCCCAGCCGAAGTCGTCGAAGTAGGAAGGCTGGTGGGTGAGGAGCTTGGACAGCTCCTTGCAGTAGGAGCACCAGGAGGTGGAGACGTCCACCAGGATGTACTTGCCCTGGTAGGCGAAGTCGTACAGCTCCACGGTGTCGCCGAACTGGTCGGGCCCCGCGAAGCGACCGATGACGTCGCCTTGGACGATGGTGGAGCTCAGATCGGAGCCCGCGATGGCGTCCTTGTCGGTGTTGTAGGGCCAGCCGCCGGCGTAGATGCCAGCCTCGGGGTCGAGGGGATCGCTGCCCTCGAGGTTCTCCCAGTAGTCACCGTAGCCGTCGCCGTCGGTGTCCGCGAGGGTGCCGTCGGTGCCGAGATCGTACTCTTCGCCGTCGCTCAGCCCATCCTCGTCACTGTCGACCACCGTGGGGTCGGTGCCGAAGTCCAGCTCATCACCGTCGTCCAGCCCGTCGCCGTCGCTGTCGGCCTTGTCGTCGGAGGTGCCCAGCTCTTCCTCTTCGGCCAGGGTGAGCCCATCCCCATCCTTGTCGCTGCCAGGGCAGCCGGAGAGCAGGAATGCGCCAGTGACGATCAAGAAGGAACGCATGGTGACCTCGGAGGGCGGGTGGTGGTGTCTTTGACACGTAGCCATGGAGACAGCGCACACGCAAGTGCATCGAACGCTTCGAGCGCCCCTGCACGAGCGGGAATACCAGCGGGAACTACAGCGGGAGCCCCCAGGATGGCGCGGTGCCGCAGGGAGCCGTCCGTGGTAGCTTGGACTCCTGCCATCCGGAGGAGAGCTTGTCGGCTGAAGCCAGCGCCACCCTGGCCGAAGGACGGTACCGCCTGATCGAAGTGATCGGGTCCGGCGGAATGGCTACCGTCTACCGCGCCTTCGACACACGCCTGCAGGTGGCCCGGGCCATCAAGGTGCTGCTGCCTGCCCTGGCCAACCGGGAGCGCCTGCGTCAGCGCTTCGAGGCCGAGGCGCGCACCATGGCGCTGCTCGAGCATCGCAACATCGTCCGGGTCTACGACGTCGGCTCCGAGGGCAGCCGGGTCTACATCGTCATGGAGCTGGTCGAGGGTGGCAGCTTGGTGGACCGCCTCGAGGAGCGAGGGCCCCTGCCGCCACGCCAGGCCCTGGATGTCTGCCTGCACGT
Source organism: uncultured Pseudomonadota bacterium (assembly GCA_937912125.1). Lineage (GTDB taxonomy): Bacteria > Myxococcota_A > UBA796 > UBA796 > JAFGLY01 > CALDOK01. Next base: position 12,191 of record CALDOK010000194.1, on the reverse strand, counting down.
GCTGGCGGGCCTGGCCGTCTCCCACAGCCGCAACATCGTCCACCGGGACATCAAGCCCCACAACGTCTTGCTCACCTCCGACGGTGAGGTGCGGGTCACGGACTTCGGCATCGCCCGGCTGGCAGAGAGCAGCGACAACCTCACCAAGACCGGTGCCATCATGGGCACCTGGGGCTTCATGGCGCCCGAGCAGCGCGCGGACTCCAAGGGCGTCGATGTGCGCGCCGACATCTACTCGGTGGCGGCCACCCTCTACAGCTGCGTCACCAACGAGACCCCCATGGACCTGTTCGCGGCCGAGCTGGACTCTTCCATGCTCGCCCGCGTGCCCGAGCCCTTGGCCGAGGTCATCCGCAAGGCCACCCGCTACGACCGTGAGGAGCGCTACCCCGACACGGCGGCCATGTCCGCCGATCTCCGCCGCATCCGGGATCGGCTCCCCGAGGTCCCGGCCGACGCTCCGCCCCTCACCGTTGTGCAGGCCTGGACCCTGGACCAGTCTCGTCCGGGATCGGCGCTGCCCCTGGCCGACTCGCCCTCGGATCGAGATCGAGACTCCCAAGACACCATCCAGCCCAGCGGGGGTGTGCCCAGGGACGGCGACGCGGTGGTCGACGGCGATCCCACGCCCACCATGGTGCCCGACCGCACGCCTCCTCCCCCCGCTCGCGAGAACTACACCTTCGATGCCTTCGGCGGCGACACCTCCATGCGGGAGCTCGAGGATCGTGTGGTGGCCAGCGTCCGGTCCAAGACTCCCGAAGAGCGCCCGCCGGTGCGCCAGGCCGTGGTGCCGGCCGAACCCGACTTCTACGACACGCCCCCCAAGCCCAGCCGCGCCGGCTTGCTCCTGTTGCTGGGCTTGGCCGTGATCGCCATCCCCGCCGTGGTGGTGGCAGGCGGCGCCCTCTTCCTTGGCTGGGGCTTCTGGCCAGCCTCCCCGCCCGCCGACCCCGCTCCACCGGTCACGCAGCCCGTGCCCAGCCCCGAGCCCCCTCCGGCCCCCGTGATCGAGCCCGAGCCCGAGCCCGACGGCCGCGCGGGGCCCGCCGACGAGGACGCCCTCGCCGATGCCGAACCGCAGCCGGAGCCCACCCCCGCTGCTCCCCAGCCGGTCCGCCCACAGCCCGAGCCCAGGGTGCTCCCCGTGGACCCGCCCCCCCCCGTACACACTCAGCCCGAGCCCAGCACGGATGCCGCCGCGGTGCCCCCACCCCCGGCCAGCGAGCCAGCCCTGATCCACAATCCCCTGAGTGTCGTGGCGGCCAACAGCACCGTCGACATCGGGGCTCGGGTCACGGACGGGCACTACAAGGTCACCCTGTACTATCGGCCCGCAGCCTCGGGCGAGGCCTACCAAGCCAAGGTGATGATGCTGCGAGGCGCCAGCTACAGCGCCAGCGTCAAGCTCGACGCCGGCTACGCCAGCGGCCTCGAGTACCACATCAAGGCGGTGGCCGAAGAGCCCGGCCTCGCCAACCTCAACAGTGGCTCCGGCTTCCGCCCCCACCGCGTCGCCGTCAACTAGCCATGGGCCCCATGCCTCAGCAGGACTCCGCCGAGCCACGCCTACAGGTGGTCGAGATCTTCGCCTCCATCCAGGGCGAGAGCAGCTTCGCAGGCCTGCCGTGCAGCTTCGTTCGCCTGGCCGGCTGCGATCTGCGCTGCCGCTGGTGCGACACGGCCTGGGCCTGGTCACCGAGCGCCGGCCGAAGCATGGGCATCCCCCAGGTGCTCGAAGAGCTGTCCGTGGCTGGCCTGCCTCTTGTGGAGCTGACCGGCGGCGAACCCCTCCAGCAGCAAGGCGCGCTTCCTCTGCTCGAGGCCATGCTCGACCAGGGCTACCGGGTCCTGCTCGAGACCAGCGGCGCCAACGACGTCGGGCCGGTGCCCGCCGGCGTGCACATCATCCTCGACCTCAAGGCCCCCGGGTCGGGGCAGGTCCACCGCATGCACTGGGACAACCTGGCAGCCCTGCCCGCCAGCGCGGAGATCAAGATCGTCCTGGCGGACCGTGCGGACTACGACTGGGCGCTGGCCATCATGGAGCGGCACCAGCTGCCGGAGCGGTGGCCGGTGCTGCTCTCCCCCATCAGCCCCGGCCTGCCCGCGCAGGATCTGGCCGCCTGGATGGTGGCCGACCGCACCGCAGCGCGCCTGCAGCTACAGCTGCACAAGCACATCTGGCCGCCAGAGCTGCGGGGCGTGTAGTCAGACTGCCGCCCCGCGAGCTCGCGGGGCTGGGAGGCGCTGGGCCTACAGCCCCAGGCTGTTGCGCAGGCTGTCGACGTGGCCGGAGAGCTCGCCCCAGAAGTGGCGCCAAGAGCCGACGTCCAGCAGGTCGCCACCGAAGTAGCGAGGGGGCTTGACCACCGGGTAGGCGTCGGGCTTGACCTCCATGAGGACCCGCCGCTCTTCGACCTTGTCGCGGAGCTCGCGGACGGCCTGGGCGTGACCGGCGACCACCTGGGAGAAGGGGGTGAGCTGTTCGATCACCTCGTCCCGGGCGTCGAGGCTGAAGAGCGCGTCGATCCAGGGGCTGCAGACGATGGCCGAGGCCTCGCGCAGCTCGCGGTAGGCGCGGTTGAGCAGCTCACGCGCGGCGCCCCACTCTTCGACAGTGAGGCGCTGCTTGGAGTGCATCAGCGCGAGCACGCGATGCACGCGCAGCTCGGTGACCACGCCCATGGCCCGGAACAGGCGCACGCAGTTGGCCATGCCTTCGACGGCTGGGTGAGCGGTGTGCCACTTGAGCTTGCGCATGTGGCGGTCCATGAACTTCTGGATACCGTCTGCGACCTTGACCTCGGCCTCGAAGGTGGTGACCGTGATCTTGCTCAGGTCCCCCAGGGACAGGTCGTCGACGAGGGTGTCGTCGGCCTTGGTCGAGCGCGGGATGTTGAGCTTGGCGAAGAATTCTTCGATCCGCTCCGGCTGATCACCAAGCATCTCTTCGTTCAGGATGGTCTTGAAGTTGGCCTCGGTCTTGGCGGCTTCCCTGACGAGGGTAGAGATGGTCTGCTGGTTCTGGCTCAAGTCCGACTCCCTCTCCGCTAAAGCGGGGATCTACGGGTAACGGCGACCCGTCACGAAACTGAAGGAGCGCCACACGCGCCCTCTTCTGGACCGCCACTCCTATCGCTCGCAGCCGCTCTCGGCAATCGTCGGAGCGGTGCAGGGGCCACGGAGTAGCCCGACACAGGCCCCAGTGGGCGTAGGCTCGCTCACGGAAGGGAGCCGGGCAGGGGGAGAAGGGCTCCCCAGCCACGCCGACAAGATACAGATTGAGCCCATGTACGCAAGCGCGAATCCCACCGACTTCAGCTCCCTGGGGAGTCCATGAGCAGCTTCCTCGCCTCTCTCGGCCAGCGCGTGTTGGTCTTCGACGGTGCCATGGGCACCCAGCTGCAGGCCCTCGACCTGTCTCCTGAGGACCAGGCCGCGCTGGAGCAGTGCCCGGAGCTGCTCAACGCCACCAATCCCGACGCGGTCCGCAGCATCCACGCGGCCTACCTCGAGGCCGGGGCCGACGTCGTCGAGACCAACACCTTCGGCTGCAACCCCCTGCTCCTGCAGGAGTTCGATCTGGCCGCGCGCACCGTCGAGCTGAACCAGGCCGCCGCCACCATCGCCCGCCAGGCTTGCCAGGCCTTGGACACCCCGGGCCGCCCGCGCTTCGTCGCGGGCAGCATGGGGCCGGGTACGCGCCTGCCCAGCCTGGGCCAGGTGAGCTGGGCCCAGCTCGAGGCGTCCTATCGGCTGCAAGCCCTGGGCCTGATCCAGGGTGGCGTGGACGTGCTGCTGCTCGAGACCGCCCAGGACGTACTGCAGCTCAAGGCCGGAATCTCCGGCATCCGGGCAGCGCAGCGCGAGCTCGGCTCTGCCGTGCCTGTGATGGCGCAGGTCACCATCGAGACCACGGGCACAATGCTGGTGGGCACCGACATCGCCGCGGCACTGACCGCCCTCGAGCCCATGGGCCTGGCCGCCATCGGCCTGAACTGCGCCACAGGGCCGCAGCAGATGGCACCCTGGGTCTCCTACCTGTGCAAGCACACGCACCTGCCCGTGAGCGTCCTGCCCAACGCTGGCCTGCCCGAGCTGGTGGGCGGCAAGGCCGCCTACCCCCTGGGCCCCGACGAGTTCGCCACCTGGGTCGCCCGCTTCGTGGAGGAGGACGGTGTCGGCATCGTCGGCGGCTGCTGCGGCACCAGCCCGGACCACATCCGGGCCCTGGCAGCGCGTGTGGCCGCGCTGCGGCCCAAGGCGCGCCAGCCCCAGCGTGAGCCCTCGATCTCTTCGCTGTACGGCGCGGTGCCCCTGCGCCAGGACGCCGACATCCTCGCCATCGGCGAGCGGGCCAACGCCAACGGCTCGGCCGCCTGCCGCAAGGCGTTGATGGCCGACAACTGGAACCGGGTGGTGGAGCTGGGGAGGCTCCAGGTGAACCGAGGTTCTCACGCCCTGGACCTCTGCACCGCCGTAGTGGGACGGGACGAGCTGCGGGACATGGTCGAGGTGGTCTCGCGGATGCGCACACAGGTCAAGGCGCCCCTGGTCATCGACTCCACCGACCCCGAGGTCATCCGGGCGGCCCTGGAGCTGCTGGGCGGGCGCTCGGTGATCAACTCGGTCAACCTCGAAGAGGGCGAGCCCCGCGCGGACCTCATCTGCAGCATGGCTCGCGACCACGGCGCCGCCCTGATCGCCCTGGCCATCGACGAAGAGGGCATGGCGCGCTCCCCCGAGCGCAAGCTGGCCGTCACCGAGCGGCTGGTGGAGATCGCTGTGGAGCGCCACGGCCTGGAGATCTCCTCGCTCCTCATCGACCCCCTCACCTTCACCGTGTGTACCGGCCAGGAAGAGGACCGCAAGCTCGCGGTGGGCACCCTCGAGGGAATCCGGCTGATCCGGCAGCGGTTCCCGGACATCGGCATCGTGCTCGGCATCTCCAATGTCTCCTTCGGGCTGACCCACACCCTGCGACCGATCCTGAGCTCCGTGTTCCTGCACCACGCCCGGGAAGCTGGACTCACCGCCGCCATCGTCCATGCCCGCGGCGTCCTGCCCCTCTTCTCCATCCCCGACGAGCTGCGGCAGGTGGCCGAAGACCTCATCTTCGATCGCCGACGGCCTGACTACGATCCCCTGCAGCGCTTCCTGGAGCTGGGAGCCGAGCTGACCGGGGAAGACAGGTTCGGCGGCGCCGAGCCCCCTCCCCTCGACGAGACCGTGGAGCAGCGCCTGGAGCGCCGGGTGGTCCAGGGCCTACGCGACGGCCTCGAGGACGACCTGGCCTCAGCCCTCGCGGGGCTCGACCCCCTGGACATCATCAACGACATCCTGCTCACAGGGATGCGCGTCGTCGGTGACCACTTCGCAGCCGGACGCACCCAGCTGCCCTTCGTGTTGCAGAGCGCCGAGGTGGTCAAGGCGGCCGTGGCGTGGCTCGAGCCCCACATGGAGCGCGGCAGCCACAGTCACCGGGGCACCATGGTCCTGGCCACGGTCCGTGGTGACGTGCACGACATCGGCAAGAACCTGGTCGAGATCCTGCTGACCAACAACGGCTTCCGGGTCATCGACCTGGGCATTCGCCAGCCCGTCGCGAACATCCTGGCGGCCATTCGTGAGCACGAGCCCGACGCCGTCGGCCTCAGCGGCCTGCTGGTGCGCTCCACCGCGGTGATGCACGACGACCTGATCGAGCTCCGCCGCCAGGGGATCCACACACCGGTGATCCTCGGCGGGGCCGCGCTCAACAAGCGCTTCGTGGAGCAGGACTGCACCAACGCCTACGGCCAGCCGGTGGCCTACGGCGCCAACGCGTTCGACGGCCTGTCCTTCATGGACGAGCTCGAGCAGGCCCGCCAGGCAGGCCTGCCCTCACGCTGGTCTCGGCCCCTCGAGGCGCCTCCTCCCAGCCCAGCCCCCCTGAAGCCGGACACCGACGCCCCCCTTGGCGAAGAGCAGCTCGACGAGCCCGCGCCCGCGGAGTGGAGCGCGCACGAGGTCCTGCCCCTGCCCTTCCACGGCGCCCGCGTGCTGGACACCCCTGACCTGGACGCGCTGCTGGAGCTGGTGGACAGGACCACCCTGTACCGCTCCCGCTGGGGCTTCCGCGGCAACCGACGGGGTAGCGACGCCTGGCAGGATGAGGTGCGAACTACGCTGGACCCCCTGTACCGCGAGCTGGTGGACCGGGTGCGCGATCACGGCTGGGCCAAGCCCGCGGGCATCTACGGCTGGTTCCCCTGCCACGGCGCGGAGGGCGAGTTGATCCTCGGAGCCCCCGATGGCGGGGAGATCCGGCTCACCGCCCCACGGGGCAAGGAGATCGCCGGCCTCAGCGGCTGGTTCCCCCCTCAGGGAGAGCCCCCCGACGTGGCCGGCTTGATGGTCGTGACCGTAGGCGACGCCATGGTCAGCGCGGTGCGCGATCACTACCGCCAGGGCAAGTACCGCGACTACTTGCTGCTGCACGGCCTGGCGACCGAGCTGGCCGAGGCCCTGGCGGCCTGGACCCACCGCCACCTGCGCGCCGAGCTTGGCATCGGCCACCTGGACGACCCCGATCCCGCCCAGCTCATCCGCGGTCACTACCGTGGCCGGCGCTACGCCTTTGGCTACCCCGCGGTGCCCCTGCTGTCGGACCAGCGGCAGGTGCTGCAGGCCCTGGGCGCCGATCGCATCGGCGTGAGCCTCACCGAGACCTTCCAGCTGCGGCCCACGCTCACCACCACGGCGGTGGTACTGCACCACCCGCGGGCGCGCTACTTCCGCACCTGACGCGGCCCCGGCTGGCGAAGACTACCTGGCGTAGGCGTCGACCACGGCTTGCCGGATCTGGTCCTCGGTGAGGGGCGCGGGGCCAGGGATCAGCTCCCGGGTCCAGCGGTGATCACCGAGCAAGCGGTGCGTGGCGTAGGTGGCGTCGAAGCCCAGGCGTCGCAGCAACCCGGCCTGGAGGCGGAGGTCGGCGATGGCCTGGACCATGCCGCGCTCGGCGTTGCGCTGGTGGATGGCCTGGTTCAGCTCGGCGTTCATCCAGTCGAAATCCATGGTGGCGTTCCTTACCCGATGGGGATGGTGGTTCCGTGAGGGTCTTGTCCCGAGAGCACCACCCTGTCAATTCGGGTAGAAGGCCCTTCGGCGTCGCGCCGAGGGAGCACGAAACGGGTTGAAGCACCTCTCCAAACGCTTTGTCTTGGGCATGGCCCTGGGGGCCGCGCTCCTGGGCTGGTTCCTCTACACTACCGAGTGGCCGGCCTTCCTGGATGCCTTGGCCAAGGTGCGGATGGGCTGGGTGGCGCTGTCCGCGCTGGTGCTCATGGGTGAGTTCGTGCTGCGCGCCATCCGCTGGCGCATCCTGCTCAAGCCGGTGGCTCCCAATGCCACCTTCGGGGCCCTGCTCTCGGCCACCCTCATCGGCGGCGCGGTCAACACCCTGCTCCCTGCGCGCGCCGGCGATCTGGCTCGCCCCCTCGTGGCCCATCGACGCACGGGCGTACCCATCACGCCCATCATCACCACCAACGTGGTGGAGCGGGTGTTCGACCTGGTGGGGTTGCTCTTCGTGCTGCTGCTGGCCTTGGCCCTGCTGCCCCCGGTGCAGGGGCCCGAGGGCGTGCTGGTGGAGAACCTCCGCCGCTATGGCCTGTTGCTGGGCGGCGCGGGCATGTTCGGGATGATCACCCTGTTCTTCGTCGCGCGGAACAAGGCCTGGTTCCAGCCTCGGCTGACGGCCCTGGCCCAGCGGCTGCCCCACGGGCCCGCCGCCGTGGTCACCCGCCTGCTGGGCGGGCTGATGGACGGCCTGGCCGTCATGGCGCGCCCCCGCGACATCGCCGCCGCCATCGGCGTCTCCCTGGTGCTGTGGTTCAACGGCGCCCTGTCCATCTACATCCTGTTCCAGGCCTTCGACATCCCGCTGCCCTTTGGCGCCTCCGCCTTCACCGCCGTCGCGCTGGCGCTCACCGTCGTGCTGCCCCAGGCCCCCGGCTTCGTGGGGGTCTTCCACATGGCCATCGAGAAGACCCTGGTGCTGTGGGGGCTCGGCGTGAGCCCCGCGAAGGGCTTCGCGGTGGTGCTCTGGGGCGTGAGCTTCCTGCCGGTCACCGTGCTGGGCCTGATCGCCTTGTGGCGAGAGGGAATCTCTCTGGGCTCTTTGCTCGTGCGTGACAAGCCGGAGATTGCCGACAGCGACGCTTCGTGCAACAATCCATAGCAAGCGCCGCCTCGGGCGACGTGTGTCCTTGGCGCCACCTCGGAGGGTCCGCATGAAGAAGCTGCTGCTTCCCTGCCTCTTGCTCGTCGGCTGCGCCGTCCCCACGGTCGATCTGCCCTTCGACAGCGATCGCGACGGCCTGCTGGACGACGAGGAGTTCGACTTCGGGACCGATCCCGCCATCCCCGACAGCGACGCCGACGGGTGGCTGGATGGGGCCGAGACCAGCTCCTTCACCGACCCCCTCGATCCCGAAGACCACCCCTACGCCGGGGGCTGGCCCATCGGCGCCTGCCGGCACTCCATCGACGGCACCGGCTGGAGCGATGGCTTCGTGGTGAACAACACTTCCCACGCAGACCAGTACGGCGACATCGTCAAGATCCACGACTTCTGCGAAGGCCCCTACCTGCTCACATACTTCTCGGAGTCGTGAGGCCTCTGCGGAGACGCGCAGGGTGCGCGTAGTTACTTCAACCAGTACAGCGAGCAGGGTCTCTTCCTGGTCATCGCCGCGGTCAGCTCGGACCTTGGGGCGCTGGGCGACTCCACCGGGAACGCCTTCCCTTGGCTCGACGACAGCGACAGCTCCCTGTACAACGCCGCGTACTATGCGGGCGCAGAGATCTTGCTGGTGGATGCGGGTGGCAAGATCGTGGCCTCGGGCGAGTACGCCTCGGACATCAGCGTCGAGGACATCGAGTCCGTCCTGCCCTAGCCTGTCGGCTGGGTCGCCATCCCTTACCGTCGCTTGACCGCGCGGATGGGGTCGCTGCGCGAGGAATGCGCTAGGTGCATGGAGGATGAGTTCGCGCCGAACCCTTCGGCCCGATCCAGCTGGAACCTCGACCTCCGCCCGTGGGAGCCTCCGTGCCGCGCCTGCTCCAAGTGCTCGCCTGCCTCGCCGCTTTCCTCAGTGTCGCACCGCCCCTCCAGGCCGAGACCGTCGTGGTCCCCTCGGGCCCGGCGCTCGGAGACGGCCGTACCACAACCACGGTGCAGCTGTACCTTCCCGACGGGGTCCCGGGGGAGCGCTTCAAGCTCAAGCCCGACGAAGGCCGCGCGGGCCAGATCACGGTGGCCACTGATGGGCTCATCAGCTTCGGCTACACGCCCCCCAGGGTCACAAAGCCCAAGGACGTGGGCTTCACCCTGAGCCGAAAGGGCGGGAGCGCCGCCGAGGACCGCTTCGAGCTGAGCCTGGTGCCGCCCTATGTCGGCGACCTGCAGCTGAACTTCGACCCCCCGGCGCTGCTAGCGGGCGGCGACTCCGCCCTCGTGCGCGTCACGCCTTCGGGTGACACCCCCCAGGCCGGTGAGGCCAGGCGCTTCCTGCTCACCGCGTCCGCCGGCGCCATCGGTGCCGCGATGCCTGCCGGAGACGGCACCTGGGTCGCCCGCTACACCCCACCAGCCACCGTGGATGGCCCCCGCACGGTGATCATCACCGCGGCCGACGCCGCCGCGCCCGACCTGATCTTCGGCTGGGCTGCGCTGCCCATCCAGGTCAAGCAGTCCGTGTCCGTCAGCGTACAGCCCGACGCCAACACCATCCTCACCGTGGGCGACAAACAGTACGGCCCCCTGCAGGCGTCCCCCGCTGGCACCGTGGCCTTCGACGTCGAGCTGGATCCTCGCCAGCCCACCGGCAGCGTCCAGGCCGTCACCTCCACCGGTGAAAGCAGCAACCTGCAGATCGACCTGCCCCAGCCCGAGTACGGTCGCATCGGCTTCTTGCCCACTCCCGCTGGCATCCCGGCCGACCCGGTCCACGCCACCCTGCCCGTCCGGGTGGTGGCCACGGACCTCACGGGCCAGCCCCTGCGCGCCAGCATCCCCACCATCCATGCCTCGGTCGGGCAGCTCGGTACGGTGGAGACCTCCTCCGTGCCCGGCGTCTACGTGGCCATGTTCACGCCTCCCTCCGACCCCGGCGAGGTCACCTTCACCGCGGGCCTGGATGGAGCCACCGTCACCGCCAAGCTCGAGCTGCTGCCCCCCATGACCCGCCTGGCCCTCACGGCTGACCCGGCAGAGCTGCCCGCGGGTACACGGGACTTCACCATCACCGCGCGAGTCCAGGACTCCGGCGGCGCCAGCATCGCTGGGCGTATGCCGCAGCTCGACGTCCAGGGCGCCACGGTGCGCTCCCGTATGAAGGACAACAACGACGGCACCTACACGGGCAGCTGGCGCCTGAACAGCGGCGTGGATGCGGTCTCGGTGCTGGGTGTGCCGCCCCTGAAGGCCTCAGGCCTGCCCCCCTACCGCCTGCTCGTCTGGCCCCGGCACTCCGCGATCCCCGTGGGTGCGGGCGCCACCCTGCCCGTCACCATCGCGGCCCTGGATCGCTACGGCCTGCCGGTGCCCAATGTCGACATCAAGCTCGCCGTGCCCCGGGGCGACGGGGCCCTCCCCGCCAACACCAAGACCAACGACCAGGGCCTGATCATGGCCGACCTCGCGGCGGGAGCCACCCCCGGGCTGATCACCCTGCGCGCCGAGGCCGCAGGCCTGGTGGCTGAGACCCCCGTGTTCCAGGTCGCCCAGGGCCAGCTCGCCCCTCCCGTACAGCCTGGTGGCGACACCGAGCAGCTGCAGGCGCTCGCCCTGTGGCGCTCTGCCGTCTCCACCCTGGGCGTTGGCAAGGAGGGCGCTGCGCCCTCCGCCGGCCCCCCAGCCATGGTCCAAGTGGTCACGGTGCCGCCGTTCACCACCCCCGGCGCCGCCATCCTGGTCACCGTGCGCGTCTCGGACGCGACGGGCATGCCCCTGCCGGGCCTGAAGCTCCAGCTCAACGCCAGCCTGGGCACCGTGGGCTCCCTCACCGACAACGGAGACGGCTCCTACAACGTGCCCGTCCAGCTGCCCCCGGGCCAAGACGGCCCCATCACCCTCACCGCCAAGGCGGGTGAGATCACCAGCCCGCTGCTCCTGCCCACCCTGGCTCAGGCGGGCGCACAGCCTGCCGTGGCGGGTGGCGCACAGCCTGGCCCAGGCCCCGCTGCTGGCGGCCGCGCCCCTCGTCCAGCAGGCACACCCGGGCAGATCGGTGGTCCCGCCATCGCCCGCATCTATGGCGGACTCTCCCTGCTGGCCCACGACTACGCCATGGAAGGCACCGGCGAGGGCACCACCCCGGCCACGGCCTCCTACGTCAACGGCAACTTCCTCAAGGGCCAGTTCGGCGGTGCCCCCTCGGTGCTCGGCGGCGGCTGGGTGAAGCTCGGGCAGCTACCCGTCATGCTCGAGCTCGAGGCCTCCGCCTGGCTCGAGACGGTCGAGGTCGCTGGTGACGAGTACGACAACACCGGCTTCCAGGCCCGCCTGGGTGCCCGCTACTACAGCTACCTGGGCAGCTCTCCCGCCTACTGGTACGCCATGGGCGGCGTGAACCACACCAAGGCGCTGGCCTTCGCCTATGGCGACGAGACCCGCACCTCGGTGGAACTCAGCGCCCACTCCCTCACCGGGTTGCGCCTCGGTGGCGGCATCGGCGCCGAAGCGGGCCGCTTCTTCGTAGAAGCCGACGCCTCCGGCACCTGGGGCCTGCATGCGCTGCCGCAGGTCCTCGCGCCCCGCCTGCAGCTGGGCTTCGAGATCAAGCCAGGGATGCTGGCTTTCCTCTCCTACGCCTTCGAAGCGCGCAACATCCGCATCGACCTGCCCGGCGAAGATGGGCAGCTCAACGTCAGGGACAAGTACCAGCCTCTGGTGCTCGGCCTGGGCGGAGCGTTCCGCTAGAGCCTGCTATGATGCCTCCCACCAAGGAGGCTCACCATGACCGCTCGCCCGCTGATCATCTCTCTGCTCGCCCTGACCCTCAGCACCGCCTGTGGGGACAAGGACGACACCGCTCCGGTCGAGGGTGACACCGACACCGACGCCGACACCGACGCCGACACCGACGCCGACGCCGACACCGACGCCGACACCGACGCCGACGCCGACAGCGATGCCGACG